>LLYT01000051.1 GCA_002049545.1 Deltaproteobacteria bacterium tcs-42
GGCGTCTGTCGCCACGGACGGCGACAGTCGAACGGCCATGGACGGCGTAAAGTGGCCCTTGGAATGGGTGCCTCAAGGCATTGCTGAACAGTTACCGCAGCAATTACGACGCCGGATAAAGTAAATAACTGCTCCCCTTTTTTTCCCGTCTCAAGCCACCACGGTCGGTCATCACCTTAACTCGCTGCTGCAGGCTCTTTTTATTCACATCAGCAAAAAGTGGATAGAGTTCTGTCTGTTTTATCCCTGGTTGCCTGATAACTTCAGCTAAAATAGCATCTTCTAGACTTGTTGCTTTCCCCGATTCTGATTCCGATTCCACAGGAGCAGAGCTACTTTCTGAATCAAATATTGTTGTTGAAGAACTCTCCTCAGAATTGTCTACAGTTGTTTGAGACACCTGAACATGCCCTTCTTCCATCTCCTGTTCAGCACGAATCTCCCGCTCAATCGCCATCATTTTCTGATAAATGTAGAATCCGGCGCCAACAACCAATAACAGAACAATAAACCAGAACATTCAAACCTCCAGATCAATTAGTGTTTTCATCAGTATTATCGAACCAGCGCTCAAACCAGCTGCGATGATCCTTTGCGGCAAGAATCTTGAAATCATTGGGTCCCAACCAGATGCCACCACAACCGGGACAGCGATCCATAGGCACTCCGTGGAAAGTCATTGGCTCAATGCTTTTGCCACATTTCGGACAATGGCCCAAACTGGCTTTCTCAATCTTCGTCTGTTTCATCTTGGCCAGAGTCTCCTGTTCTTTTTTATGGAAAAATTCATTCTCCAGCGCTTTTTTTCGCTCGTCCCAAGCATCGGTCATCGTCATACCTCCTGCTCATTGTTAATTTGTTCTGATAACCATTCAACTACAAATCAAACGATATTGTCCAGCCCCATAAGCTGCCCCCTTACCAAAATTCAGCAGACTGCCAAGTTGCAATACCCAAAGCAACTCAGACACACCTGTCCCGGTGATTTTGAAAGATCCGACTAACCCTCCCAGATTCTGGGCACCTTTGTCCTTTTTCAGGGTCCGCCAGTCTTGCCAGCATAAATGGTTCTCAAAGCAACTCACCTGACTTGCGAGAGAAATTAAACGTGCCGGATCAGAGTTCAGCTCTACTCGGGCATGGGCAGCCAAAAGTGCTGTGATCCGACGCAGAAGAAAGGGGAATATCTTTGCAAATTCTGCCTTGAACAGCGGTTTACCCTGATGAAGCAAACGGAGCGGGGTTATCATTTCTATCTGGACAAGATCGCCGGTACAGGTCTGCCTCTCCAACCACCAGGACAAATCAGAGACTGGTGGGGCAAACTGAGCAGGGCGCTTTCCGCCAAACCAGAGCATCGACCTTGTTCCGCTGCCATCCTCGGACTCAACCCCTTCGAGGGAAAACTGTCCAAAGCCGTGATACAGTCCCCGCGTGCCTAAATGTTGCAAAAGACAAACAAAGGGATCAATGGCGATGATTCCAGGACCGATAAAAAGAACGGGGAGAACAATCCTCTGTCCGGGTTCAAATAGCCCATACTGCAAAATGTCTGGAGATATGACCACAGCAGGGGGCGGCTTCTGAATCTGTCGCAACAAAACGGGGTCACTGGGCAGATCCGGTTGCAATAGCGGCCTCAGCTCTCCAACCAAATAGTCACGATCCTGGCCAGGAAAAGTTTTCAGTGCTTGCAGCAACTCGCGCCGTAACTGCAACAAACCAAGAGACGGCAGATCAAAATAAGTCCTTGTCTCAAGGTAAAAATAAAGCTTTACGTATTCCACCCGCTGAAGCTCTGCCGGGAATGAAATCTGGTATCCCACTTAAACCTCCGATAAGATTGCACCCGGGGTGAGATTTTGCTATATCCTACTCAATAAACCTGAACCTGCAACCTGCCAGCCAACCCAGGCTAAACATCCTAATCTAAGCACCAAGGGAGAACAACTGAATGTTTCAGTTTACACTATTGAAAGAAGATCCACACAGCCGCGCGCGTCGTGGTCGGCTTGAGACCCCACATGGCCCCATTGAAACCCCGATCTTCATGCCGGTCGGGACACATGGGGCCCTTAAAGCAATGACCCCCGCCCAGGTGGAAGAAACCGAAGCCCAGATTATCCTCTCCAATACCTATCACTTACATCTGAAACCGGGTGAAGCATTGGTAAAAAAAGCCGGTGGTCTGCATAAATTTATGAACTGGAAAAAACCCATACTGACAGACAGCGGCGGCTTTCAGGTTTTTTCCCTGCCGAAGAAAAGAATTGGTGAGGACGGTGTCCACTTTCGTCATGAATCGAGCGGGGAAGAAATATTCCTTGGACCGAAAGAGGCCATGCAAATCGAGAATGATCTGGGTGCCGATATCATCATGGCTTTCGACGAATGTATCCCCTACCCGACGACTCAGGATTACGCAGCTAAATCGGTAAAAAAAACGATCCGCTGGGCCGAAAATTGCTTGAAACACCACTCACGAGACGATCAGGCTCTGTTCGGTATCGTCCAAGGGGGGATTTACAACGATTTACGCCGGGAATGCGCAGCTGCCCTGACCGCTATGGATTTCCCCGGCTATGCCATTGGCGGGGTCAGTGTTGGGGAGGGTCTGGAACTACTGAAAAAAGTGGTCGACTATACCGAACCATTTATGCCGAATAATAAACCCCGCTATTTGATGGGTGTCGGCTTGCCGGAAGATATTCTGGAATCGATTGAACGTGGTATGGATATGTTCGATTGCGTTATCCCCACCCGCTATGCCCGTAGCGCCACCCTGTTTACGAAACGTGGCAAAATCAGACTCACCAACCGTAACTTTCGCCGGGACTTTTTCCCGGTTGATCCCTCCTGCGATTGTTACTGCTGTCGTAATTTCAGCCGTGCTTACCTGCATCACCTGTATAACGCCAATGAGATCCTCTCCGCTACCCTGGCCGCGATTCACAATGTCCGTTTTTATTTGAACATGGTTGCCGGTGCTCGAGCTGCCATTGAGGCGGGAGATTACCCGGCATTTAAAAATGATTTCCTCGGTGAGTATCTGTCGGGAAAAAAATAGGGTAACTGTTCAGCAATGCCTTGAGGCACCCATTCCAAGGGCCACTTTACGCCGTCCATGGCCGTTCGACTGTCGCCGTCCGTGGCGACAGTCGAACGGCCATGGGTACCACAAGCCCCTATCAGTAGTGGTGGTGAATAGTTACAAAATAGGAAGTTGGTAGCTTCATCAATAAAAAAGGTGAGCTGATATTCTCCAGCTCACCTTCTTGCGAACAATATAAAAAGATGCTTTCGCTAAAACTCATGGGATGACCATCAAAAACGCTTTTTTTAACGCATCATCATTCCCATCATTTTCTTCATCCGTGAATTTTTCAACATGTTCATCATCCAGTTTTCCCCAATTGATTTATTCATAAACGACATGGTTGGGAAAGAGTGCTGCAGCAACATGATATCGGCCAGGCGAATTTTTTTCTGAATTGCCAAACCCCATTCGTTGATCATTTCAGCAGAGCCCTCACCGATAACCGAAACACCGTAAATTTTACCCATTTTACTGGCAAGAACCCGAACTGATCCGGTGGTCACCTGCTCGGCAATGGCAGCACCGTAATCGGCATGCTTCGCTTCAAGAACATCATATTTGATCCCAGCTGCAATCAACTCAGATTCCTGCATTCCAACCATGGAAACCTGTGGCTCGGTAAAAACGGTCCACGGCACCACATATTTGCGGAAGTCCTTTTTAAACGGCCAGGGACGCATGATATTCATCAAGGCGATCATTCCCTGATGCATGGCAGCATGGGAGAACAGGTAATTGCTGTTACAATCACCAACTGCGTAAATATGACTGACATTCGTCTCAAGGTTGCCATTAACCGGAATTCCCTTGGGAGTGTAATTGACGCCAGCATTTTCCAACTGCAATCCATCGAGAGCAGGAACCCTGCCTGCAGCCATGAGTAACCGTTCAGCTTCAAGGGTTTCACCCTCTTTGGTTTTCAAGATCACCCGGCCATCTTTTTCTTCAACCTGGCTGATTGAACGACTGTTATAAACGTCGATGCCCTCCTTCTTGAAAGTTTCTTCAAGTGTTTCGCCGGCAAACTTATCGGCGAAAGGCAATAGGTGGGAATCCATCTGGACAATGGTGGTTTTACAGCCCAGCCGGGAAAAAGCCTGGGCCATCTCTGAGCCAATTGCCCCGCCACCAATAATCAGCATGCTTTCTGGAATTGCTTCCAGGTCAAATAAGTTCTCGTTAGTTAATACATTATCAATACTCTCCAAGCCTGGAATCGGCGGCATTGATGGTTTGGTTCCAGTACAGATAAAAATCCGTTTTGCAGTTATTTTGCGCTCCCCAACTGCAACAGTATGGGAATCGACAAAACTGGCTGCACCCTGACGAAAAACCTGATCGACTTTAGCAAATTTTTTCCCATATTTATTTTCATTGATATAAGTCAGCTTTTTTTGGATATTGGGAAATGGGTTGTTAACTCCAGGAAGATCCATTTCTGCCATATCAAAATCGGCAAACTTGGTAACAGCATGACGAGTTTTGGCCATACGGAGAAGGGCTTTACTTGGGATACAGCCAACATTCATACACTCGCCACCAAGTTTATTTTTCTCAATTGCGCAAACCTTCAAACCCATTTCAGCCCCCATCGCTGAAACAACCATTCCTGCCGGACCAACCCCAATAGTCAAAATATCATAATCATAATCTGCCATAATCTTGCCCCTTATCTTTAGTGGTGAAAACTGATCCAAGCCTATTGATTCAGTTTATTATATATATGGGTTTTAAAATGTAAAGCTTTTTCGTCCCTATCCTCTTGATAATACAATGCCTGCGCAAAAATACAAATAAAAGCGGTTTTTATGCCAGGAACATAAGTATGTCGAGATCCTGAAAAACAGCGTAACGCCGTAAGGCGGACTTTTTGCGCCGCCATCAGATTTTGACTCCATAAAAAAAGGAGCCAATATACGGGCTCCTTTCACAGTAGTATTTCAAAAAATTGGCGTCAAATTTGATGCTTGCGCAAAAACTCATGGAATGGCTGGGCAAAAATTTCGTCTTGCAAGACCCGGTGGTTTTTCAGGGACGAAGGCATACACATAAGTATGTCGAGGTCCCGAAAAACAGCGTAACGCCGTAGAGCGGACTTTTTGCGCCGCGATTAATTTTATTTTTTGGAAATATTTGTGGTATTTCCTTCTGCACGTAGTTTCTTGACCGACCGACCAGAAATCCCCCAACTATCGGCCTCAAATTCTTTGATCACAACTTGAGTCGAAGAAGGGTTTTTGTCAAGGACCTTAACCAATAAATCGGTAATCCCCTCAACAAGTTGCGCTTTTTGCTCTTTTGTCGCTCCCGTAGTCAAATTGAGTTCAATATATGGCATAATTTGATCCTTTCAATATTATCAATAGGCTTCATTGAACTATAACCATCTGTCAGAAGTGATTATATCCCTGTCAAGCTCCTTCTGAAACAAAAAAAGCCCCATGGTTACCCATGGAGCTTTTTTTGTTTAACAATGATATATTTTAGAGCCGGACAATATTTGCCGCTTGAGGTCCTTTTTGACCATCAACAACATCAAAGCTAACGCGTGCACCTTCAGTCAAAGACTTGAAACCTTCCCCTTCAATTGCTGAAAAGTGTGCAAAAACGTCCGGGCCGTTATCCTGCTCGATAAAACCAAACCCTTTAGAATCATTAAACCATTTAACTGTACCTTCTGCCATTTTTCTTTCTCCTTACTTGGTCCCCTGCGGGAGTTACGTGATGCAGACCAGTGCCTGCAAGTCATAAAAAAAACCACCCAGTCCCTATTGGTCTGTGCGGTTCATATCTGACTTGACAAGTAAAATATTCTACACAAACTGAATCTGATACGACGGCACGCTAGCACGGATAAAACACCAAATCAACCCTTTAGATTGATTTTCCACATTTTTATTGCAGCATTAAGATCGAGATCAATCAGACTCGATTGACAAGAAACAACTGCGAATCAATCAAAGGCGATAACATAACTTCCGGAAAAACCTTTGGAAATAAATTTTTCAACGGCTGATTCCGCCTGTTCTATTGAGTCGAAGTGACCGACTCTTACTCGATATATTTGCTGACCGTTCGCCATCGCTGTCGACACAACAGCCTTACCGTAATCATTGCCCATTGTTGTTGCCAGATGGTAAGCATTGTGTGACAGCGAAAACGCCCCGACCTGCACAGCAAAACTCCCGGAAGTATAAGTATTTGCCAGCTGGGAAGTCACTCGATAATCAGAATCACCGTTTCGATAACCGAGAGCTTGAATTTGTACCTTTGCCGTGCCGGAGTCAACAATCCCCAGCTGCCTGGCAGCGCCATAAGAAAGATCAATGATACGCCCGGCAACAAAGGGGCCACGATCATTGATCCGTGCAACGATGTGGCGACCATTCCCTAAATGGGTCACCTTGACATAAACCCCCATCGGTAATGTTTTATGTGCCGCACTCATACCGTACATATCATAAATTTCACCGTTACTGGTTTTTCGACCATGAAATTTACGTCCATACCAGCTGGCAATACCACGCTGCTTAAATCCCCGATGATCACGCAACGGCTGATAACGCAGACCATCAACTTCATACGGCTTTTGCCAGCCAGCCAGCTCGCGAGTTTCCGGTGTATCAATGACCCGCGTAGTATGACCACCACAACTTGGCAGCAGACAAATAAGTGCCAGATATATGACTGAGCGAAACACCCTGAACATCAAAACCACAAGACCATCAATTGAAAGCCCTAAAAAAATTCATACGTTGAACAAACAACGACTTCTATCGACTCTAGCGCGATTTTTCCGGCTCTGCAAACTCAGCTATTGCCCGGAAACGCTGATAACGCTGCTCAATCAAACCTTCGGGGGAGTATTCTTCCAATTCGTTTAAATGCTTCAGTAAATGTTCTTTGAGAATCGCAGCAGCGTGATCATGATCTTGATGAACACCACCGAGTGGTTCAGGGATGACCTCATCAATAACGGTTCCCAGGCTATCAACATCCTGCGCTGTAAGCTTCAAGGCCTCCGCAGCCTGTGGCCCTTTAGCCCCATCACTCCAGAGGATAGCAGCACAACCTTCCGGTGAAATGACGGCATAGACCGAATACTGCATCATCAGCACTCGATTACCTACTGCGATCGCCAATGCACCACCTGAGCCACCTTCACCGGTGATAGTCACAACCACCGGGACCCGCAACATGGCCATTTCCCGTAAATTCCGGGCAATGGCCTCGGCCTGACCACGCTCTTCGGCACCGATACCGGGAAAAGCCCCCGGGGTGTCAATAAAAGTAAAGATCGGCAAGCCAAACTGATCGGCTAACTGCATAACCCTTAAAGCCTTACGATAGCCTTCGGGATTCGGCATACCAAAATTACGATGGACTTTCTGCTTGGTATTACGCCCTTTCTGATGGCCGATAACACAGCAAGGTTTTCCGTCGATCCGGGCAAAACCACAAACCAAAGCAGGATCATCACGATAACTTCGGTCACCGTGGACTTCCGACCAATCGGTGAAAATACGGTCAATATAATCAAGAGTATAAGGACGATTGGCATGCCGAGCCAATTGGGTCCTCTGCCAACGGGTCAGATGGGTGTAGACCTCCTTTTTCAATTTTTCAGCTTTTTTCTCAAGCTTTTGTATCTCACTGGAAAAATCGACATTGTCGGTCGAATACTCGCGTAATTCACCAATTTTTGTCTCAAGATCTGCAATTGGCTGTTCAAAATCAAGGTATTGATTCATCTAATTTCTCCCCGTCCGGCAACGGACATTGGTCGTTTATAGCTACCATTAATTCTTAAGAGACTCCCATGATAGGTCTTCGGAGTGCAGAGGTCAAGTATGATTGGCTCGTAGACATTTGTCACTCAAAATTCATGACATTATAACCAAACAACGCTTCGGCATCCGCCATAGCAGCATCAGTCGCCGCCATTTTCAATTGATCGGGCAAAGCAATAATCGTTTCGCTACGATTCGGGATAACAAGGTGAAGCTGTACAGTGCAGTTACCGCGGTGACGCTGTACAATCCCCTTAAGTTGGCGCATCTGCATTTCATCCAGCCCGGGAGTTGTCAATCTTATATGAACCCGCTTGGCCATTGTCTCTTTAACATCGCTCAACAAGGCAACTTCTGTTGCAAGAACCTTACAGGCCTCTTCCCCAACATCCAGCTCACCACTGACCAGCAACGGATCTTCCCCTTTTAACAAATCCATAGCTGCAGTATAAACCTCTGGAAACACGACAATTTCAACCGAACCGCTCAAATCTTCCAGAGTCACAAATGCCATTCGATCACCTTTTTTTGTGATCAACTCCTTGACCCCTGAGACAATTCCACACACCCGCACCTGCTCTTTATCGGTACGCTCTGACAATCCCGCCGCATCACAGGTTGCAAACCGCTTGATTGAGTCACTGTAGCGTGCCAACGGATGTCCGGTAACGTAAAAACCCAGCGCTTCCTTTTCGTGACTCAATAGCGTTTTTTCATCCCACTCAGCAACATCAGGGAGGTCTCCGTAGCCATGACCACCGACAGAAAGAATTTCCTGACTACCAAACAAAGAGTCTTGACCCGACTGATACTCTTTTTGCAGTTGTTGCCCAATCTCCATTGACTCTTCAAAACCAGCAAAAAACTGAGCTCGCTTACCACCCAGGCTATCAAACGCACCACACTTGATCAGTGCTTCAACAACCTTTTTATTGACTTTACGTAGATCGACGCGCTCACAAAAATCTTGCATTGAAGCAAATGGCTTATCTTTACGGACCAGCAAAATTGAATCAAGAGCAGCAAAACCAACACCCTTAACCGCACCGAGACCAAAACGCATGACATCCTCAGAAACGGTGAAAGAACGCTCAGAAGCATTGATGTCAGGCGGCAGAACATCGACCCCCATAGCTCGCACTTCGCCGATATTCTTGATAACCTTGTCGGTATTCTCCATGTCTTCGGTCAAAAGTGCAGCCATGAATTCGACCGGGTAATGTGCTTTGAGGTAGGCGGTTTGATAGGCGATAAGGGCATAAGCTGCCGAGTGAGACTTATTGAAACCGTACGCGGCAAACATTTCCATCAGATCGAAAACGGCCTCTGCTTTCTTCAGGTTCAGTTTATTATCGGCAGCTCCGGCAAGGAAAATCTTCTTCTGCTTGGCCATCTCCTCAGGTTTCTTTTTCCCCATTGCCCGGCGTAATAAATCGGCTGCTCCCAGGCTGTAATTTGCCAGAACCTGCGCAATGAGCATGACCTGTTCCTGATAAACAATAACGCCGTAAGTATCTTTAAGGATCGGTTCAAGTTGTTGAAAGTCGTATTTGAACTGTTCAGTCCCATGCTTTCTTTTGATAAAAGAATCGACCATTCCGGAACCCAATGGACCAGGGCGATACAGGGCCACCATTGCGATCAAGTCTTCAAAACAATTGGGTTTCAGCTTTACCAGATACTCTTTCATCCCACTTGATTCGAGCTGAAAAACTCCGGTTGTTTCGCCACGGGACAGTAATTCGAAAGTTGCCTTGTCATCATCGGGGATTAATTGCAGATCAAACTTGGGATCCTTCCCCTCAAGAATCAAACGAACCGCATTTTCGATAACGGTCAAAGTTTTCAACCCAAGAAAATCAAACTTCACCAGGCCGATTTCCTCAACATACTTCATCGGATACTGAGTAACCTGCCCTCCGGACTTTGGATCGACATACAGGGGGAGATATTCAGAAAGAGCCCTGGGTGTGACCACAACCCCAGCGGCATGGGTTGAAGCATGACGAGTCAAGCCTTCAAGCGCCAGTGAAACGTTGAACAATTCTTTAATCTTGGGATCTTTACCCAGCAGAGCCTTTAGCTGTGGTTCCTGCTCAATAGCTTGATTCAGAGTAATACCAAGCACATTCGGGATCAGCTTGGCGATTTTATCGACTTCGCCATAAGGGATATTTAATGCGCGACCGACATCACGCAGCGCCCCCTTGGCCAGCATCGTACCAAACGTAATGATCTGCGCGACATTTTCGGATCCATATTGTTCCCGAACATACTCAATCACTCGCTCACGACCGTAAATACAAAAATCGACGTCAATATCAGGCATCGATATCCGCTCTGGATTCAAGAAGCGCTCAAACAGCAGATTGTACGGAATCGGGTCAATATCGGTAATTCCGGTCGCATAGGCCACCAAACTGCCTGCTGCCGATCCACGCCCCGGTCCGACCGGTATATCGTGATCCTTCCCCCAGTTAATAAAATCGGCAACAATCAAAAAATATCCGGGAAAACCCATCTGTTTAATACAGGTCAGTTCCTCATCCAACCTGTCGTGATAAACCTTGAGATCTTCCTCACTTAAATCACGGTGTTTGCGGATCCCCTTGAGGCGCTGATCCAGTCCGACCCGGCTTTGTTTTTCAAGAACATCGTCCAGGGTTTGCTCTGCTGGTTTTTCATATTGGGGAAAATGGTAGGTATCAAAATCGAGAGTCAGATTACAACGTTCGGCGATCTGAATCGTGTTGGCAATGGCCCCCGGTTGCTCCGGGAACAACTGCATCATTTCCTGTGGCGACTTGACATAAAATTCGTCATTGGGAAACCGCATCCGATTTGGATCATCCATGGTTTTGCCGGTCTGGATGCAGAGCAGGATTTCGTGCGCGAAAGAATCTTCACGGGATAAATAGTGACAATCGTTTGTTGCAACCAGAGGCAAATCCAGTTCTTTGCCAATCGATATAAGGCCGGCATTCGCCTTGGCCTGCTCCGGCAAAAAGTTTTCCTGCAGTTCAAGATAAAAGCGCTGATCATCAAAAATCTGTGCCATCTGACCAGCACGCTCGAGAGCTTCCTCTGGTTGATTAAGATTAATCAGCGTTGGCAACTCGCCACCAAGGCAGGCAGAAAGGGCTATCAACCCCTCATTGTGCTGAGCCAGCAAATCCCAGTCGATCCGAGGTTTATAATAAAACCCCTCACGATAGGCCGCAGAAACCATGTGGCAGATATTTTTATAGCCAACCTGGTTCATGCAGAGCAGCACCAGATGATATGATGCCTCGGACGAACCCCGCGCATTCCCTTTCGCGAAGCGTGACCCCGGGGCAACATAGACCTCACAACCAATAATTGGTTTAACCCCGGCACTCATCGCCTTGCTGTAAAATTCAACAGCACCAAACATGTTGCCATGGTCCGTAACGGCAACCGCAGGCATTTTTAATTCTTTGACACGAGAGATCAACTCATCAAGCTTGATCGCCCCGTCAAGAAGACTGTACTGACTATGCAAATGGAGGTGAACGAAATCAGAGTGTTCCATAAGTGATATACTTGTCCGAAGGGGAAGGCTCGTACGCAAATAACCGGGGAAACATTTTAGATGCTTTCGCAAAAACTCACGCGATGGCAACGCCACCATTTTAGACCCGAAGCTCTCGCGACAGGACAATGCGACCACAACAGAATCTAATCAACTTTTATCAGCTGCGAAACAGTACCATCGCCAGAGTTCGCTGGTCAATAAGCTTCGAGCCGAATCACCCCTTTCCCTGAGCCACAATTTACGCTATTTTGCCACAGAACATTGATCACTTCATTAAACAACCCGATAACCATTATCAAACCGACACAAGGAAAACTGATGCGTATTGAATCTGATTTAAAACTAGGCTTTAAAGATGTCCTCATCCGTCCAAAGCGATCCACCCTGAGAAGTCGCTCCCAGGTCAACCTGCAGCAAAGTTTTACTTTTTTACACAGCGGGAAAAAGTGGGTTGGAACTCCGGTGATTGCGGCTAACATGGACACCGTTGGAACATTTGAACTGGCCACGGTGCTTGCCGATTCCGGCCTGTTGACCGCAATCCATAAACACTACACGCTTCAGGATTGGAACAACTTTCTCAACACTCAGGAGGATACCATCTATCAACGGATCATGGTCAGCACTGGAACTGCTGAAGCAGATTTCAGCCATCTTAAAGATATCCTTTTGCACCATGCAAAACTTGAGTTCATCTGCATTGACGTCGCCAACGGCTACGCCGAATCGTTTGTTGAGTTTGTCAAACTGTGCCGGGACGAATTTCCGGATAAAACAATTGTTGCCGGAAATGTTGTCACCGGAGAGATGGTTGAAGAACTGATCCTTTCGGGGGCCGACATTGTCAAAGTTGGAATTGGCCCCGGTTCGGTCTGCACGACCAGAGTAAAAACCGGGGTCGGCTACCCGCAACTTTCAGCCGTCATTGAATGTGCCGATGCAGCTCATGGCCTGGGTGGCCGCATCATTTCTGATGGGGGTTGTGTCAGTGCCGGAGACGTTTCAAAGGCTTTTGGTGGTGGAGCAGATTTTGTCATGCTCGGCGGCATGCTTGCCGGACACGATGAAAGTGGTGGCCGGTTAATTGAACGAGACGGCCAGCAATTCAAGCAATTTTACGGCATGAGTTCAGAAACCGCCATGGAACAACATGCTGGTGGTGTCGCTGAATACCGCGCTTCGGAGGGGAAAACGGTCGAGGTTCCCTACCGGGGAGCAGTGGCATCGACGGTCAAAGATATTCTCGGTGGCGTCCGCTCCAGTTGCACTTACGTAGGCGCTGCAGCACTCAAAGAGCTGACCAAACGGACCACATTTATTCGTGTTCAAGAGCAGGAGAACAGAACCTTTTCTTAAAGGTTCCCGCACAGAGAAAAAAACACTTTAGAAGTCACTTATTGATACTCAAAACAGAAAAGAGGCAAGTGGACATGGGCAAATGTCATCGTATCGAATATCAGCTCCACCCTCTGCGAGAGACCCTCTATAATGAACTGCATATACGCCCCTTTCACGCCCTGGAGTCGCCGCAGCAGATCACCCATTTATCGGCCAGTTGCGCCAAACCAGAAGAACTCGAGAGAGCCTACAACCTGTTGCGTGAACTTTGTAATCGCTATGGGGTTAACTCTCCACAGGCTGACGCAGTGGCCTTCCATCAGAATTTTGGTGATTTCACCATCAACTGGGAACGACATATCGAATTTTACTCCCTGACAATCATGCAACCCGCTCCACACAAAGGAGAGCCGTTTCAGTATACGGCAATTGGCTTACTGCCAGACGACTGGTTGAGGCAACTCCCGGGGCAAATAATCGCAGCATTTCATATCCTGATTGACAACCAGCAGCTTGACTATGAAGCAGACTCCCTCACCCGTGACTTTGAAGGACATCAGGTCATATTGAGTAGTGCTTATGCCGGGAAGGGAGAAATATATACCGCATTCAAGTTGCATGGCGATGGCTATGGCCGAATTATTATTTGCGATAAAGGGATGCGCCCTTTACAGATTGGACGCTTGACCCGGCGGTTGATCGATATGGAGACCTACCGCTTGCTCTCCCTGCTCTCTCTGCCGATTGCCAAACGAATTGCCCCACAGTTACTCGATATGGATAAACAACTCGCCGATATTCTCACCGTCGTTGCCATGCTCGATACCACCAGTGGCGAGCGTCAATTACTGGAAAAACTGACCACGATTGAAGCTCAGCTGGAAACCTATCGTGCTGAAACAACTCACCGTTTTTCTGCAACCCGCGCCTATCATCAGCTCGTCAAAGATCGCCTGGAGCGAATCAATGAAGAAAAAATTGATGAACATCTTTCGATCGGTGAATTTGTTAATCGACGCCTGAATCCAGCTTTACGAACCTGCGAATCGGTACAAAAATGGATGGAGGACCTGTCCAAACGCATCGAGCGAGCCAGTGATTTGATGAGAACAAGGGTCAACCTGAATCTTCAAGAGCAGAACCGCTCCCAACTGACAGCAATGAATCGGCGCAGCAAATTACAATTTCGCCTTCAGGAAACGGTCGAAGGGCTGTCTATTGCAGCTATCAGTTATTACTCTATCGGTCTGCTCAGCTACCTTTTCAAGGGGCTCCCCCTCAAACAATGGGGGCTGAATTACAACATCCTGCTGGCCAGCTCTATTCCGGTTGTCTTATTGACAATTTGGACGATTACACGTCGGATCAAACACAGACTGATCCATGATCAGGATTCGGTCGAAGAAAACTGAAAACTCAACTGAAAAAACGGCTGCATCCATTCATTCAAGGAGGCAGCCGTTTTCAATTCTGGGAAGGCATATCATCCCTTCAGAAGTCGGGAAGAGACGGCGGGATTTGATCAAATACGGTTGTAAACATCCAGACAACATCCTCCTCTAAGGGGTTACCAAGGGAGTCTGCCAACACCTCGTTGACCGTGACCTGATAATCACTGAATGGAAATAATAGCTGATCAGGGGTGAAAGACAGGCGGGTCTGCTCAATATCATAATTCAGACTCCCGGAAACCAGACCATTCGGGCCAGACAATTCAACAATACCACTGCCCAACAAAGTCTCATCGAGTGGTTCATCAAAGGTTATCGAAACAATCGCATCGATCGAAGCGGTATCATTTGCGGGAGGAAATTGATTCTGTATCTGTGGTGGTTGCATATCCCAGGTTTCCAATCCTTGCTCCACCCGTTGCGCGTAAAGAACCAGCCTATCCGTATCCAGACCCGCTGTATCGATTTCTGCACTGACCGCTACCGTCAAAGCACCCACATCAAGGATTGAACCCTGGTTTCGTTCGTCATTCAGGGCCTGTTCAATCAATGGTCCCTGCCAGACAATCTGATCTGCAACCATGTAAGCCACCAGTAACTGCTCAGAAACTGCAATCTGTCCACCTAGATTCTGCGTGATACTAGCGCGTAAATGCCCCATTATATTGGCAACAACTTGAGCAACCCGGTGGGCACGATCGAATTCTGCCGCCAGAGTTCCATCTACATCGCCGGGGTTAATATAATCACTGAAAAGTGAAACTGAATCGGCAATACCAAACTTAGATCGAACCGCTATTTCACCCTGTTGTTCAGAAAAAGATGGGTTTCTATCAGATTCTAACTTTACCAATGTCGATAAAGGAGAAATAAATTCCCAGCGCCCCGGCAACGACTCCAGGACATAGCCATTGGTAACTGCTATTCCGGTATCCTCATCAATGGTCTGCCCGGCAATAACCCGGGCAACAACAGGGTAAAGATCCCCTTCTCCAGGGTTGACTTCCAGGGTATAAAGCCCACCAGCCGTTGATAACGCCATCGGCTCACCATTGTCATAGACTCTATTGTTATTCCGATCGAGAAAGACCTGGGCATCGGTGAGATAACCATCGGCGACCGTTCCTGTTAAAGTTGTCACCGCAGGTGAACTTCCATCGCCTGCGGTTTTGCTGGTACTACTTGAGTCTCCTCCGCCACCCCCGCCGCAAGCAGACAATAAAGACAGCAAAGCGAAAAGAGTGATATTTATGGTAAAGAATCTTTTCATAACCATCCTCCTGTTACTGCAAAGGCTTCGGAATCAGAAGTGAAATTGGCTGTTCCGTTGGATTGATATAGATCCAGTAGCCGATCCATGGAACCAGAATTGCCGGATTTGTTCCCGCTGCACTTGTAAACTCATGACCGTTACCCCAGTCTGTTCCAAGATAGGCATACATGGCATCGATAACCAGATTATTTGTTGCAGCAGTCAACCATGCAACAGGAGCGGCATCTCCCAATCTCACCTCAACATCTGCCAACGAAATATGTCCACCATACGGGTTACTGATCAGGTTCCATCCCGACTTCACCTGAAACTCATGAACACTACCGGTAACCTCACCATAGATACTGAGATCAAACAAACTCGAGCTGGAACCACGCTTCAACACATAGCCTTCACCGGAGGCAACAGGGGCACCTGAGTTTGCGAGACTAAACTGACCATCAGATCCCGATTCCGGCTCCCAACGATAGACCTGCTCATCGTTGAAAGTTTCAATCGTATCCAGGCCATAGGCATCGATTCTGGCGGCAACACCGACAATATTCTTACCGTTAAGCAGTTCTACAGTCGGACCGGCCAAATCTCCACTCTGTGGATAACGCCACACCTGGCTGCCAGACAAGTCTTCCACACTGAAGTAGAATTGATGTGAAAAAGCGGCTCCCAAACGGGTCACAAAAACATAGTCAGCGCCATTTGAAAGGTCACCGCCATCGATTTGCATCTCATATTTATAATTATTCAAGATCAAGAAAACCTTGCGCTGATCTACACTCACTGAATCGCGTAAAACAACCCGGAAGCGGTAATCAAGATCCTGCTTTGGCTTGCTTTCAACCAGATTATTGCTATCATCTCCGCCATCAACCCGCTCAACACCTATGAGCCCGGGTGCAGTCGGATCATAACTGAGCCCTGCCGGGATCGGAGCAAAAATCGCGGTAATACTGTGGTGAGCACCGATATTTTCAAATTCATAATCAGCAACCAAACCAACAGAGACATTATCCACTAACAGATCATTAATATAGTATCCAGCCGTCGGGGTCAGTTGATAACGCTGTGCCCCCCCATAGAGTACGGATGTTTCCCCCTCAGGGGTGAGATATCCACCAACTCCTGCAGTTGCCGAGATAACCCAGCCAGATTGCGTTTCGTCGAGCGGAAAGCCATCTCGAACGTCTGCGATACCGTCATTATCGTCATCAAGATCACTATTGTTGCCAACTTGATCACCATCGGTATCTTCCCACTCGTTGCTGTCATCCGGAAAGACATCCAGATGATCAAGAATTCCGTCACCATCCGAATCTTGATGGACGAAGGCAACCACATCAAGAGAGAATGGAGACAGGGGTTGAGTTGCGTGTCCATCACTGACCGCTATTGTAATATTTGGATAACTCCCGATATCGCCATCACCGGGGACGCCACTGAGCTGACCGGTTTCGTTGCTAAACGACGCCCATGCGGGCTTATTGGAAATTGAGAAACTCAGAGTTTCACCATCCGGATCACTGGCGACAGGGGTGAATGAGTATGCGGTTGTTGCCATAACAGAGCTATCGGGAGTCCCGCTGACAACAGGGGGGCGATTACTGTTGCTAACCGTGATTCCAACGGTTTCGGCATCGCTTAATAATCCGTCCGTCACGGTGATCGTTGCAGTGAAAGTACCCGCTTGAGTGTAATCAGGTGTCCAGCTGAAACGCTGCTGTTCAACGTCAAACTCTGCTCCGTCAGGAAGTCCGGAAGAACTGTAGGTCAGGCTGTCACCGTTGATATCGCTAGCTGAAACAACAAAGACCAGCCGGGAATCCTCGGCAATTGATTTGGCCCCTATGGCATCAAGGACAGGAGCCTCATTGCCGTTATTAACTGTAAATGTGACAGTTTCTGAATCACTGAGAGAGCCATCACTCGCTGTAAATATGACATCGTAGCTGCCCGACTGATCAGGACCAGGGATCCAACTGAAAGAGCGAGTCGAAGGGATAAAAACAGCTCCATCGGGCAAATTTGGCGCGCTGTAAGTTATCGGATCAAGATCTGGATCGGTTGCATTAACGACCAGGTTGTAAGTGTCGCCTTCAGTTAAGGTTTGGCTGCCGACAGGATCCAATAGCGGCGCACGATTAACATTGGTGACATTAATCGTGATAGTTTCTGTATCATCCGCCACACTATCACTCACTCTGAAAGTAACTTGGTAAACACGGATATTATCTGATACTTGAAATTCAGGGGTCCAGCTGAATAAACGCGTGACAGGATTGAAGGAGGCACCAGCGGGGACATCTTCTGCACTGTAACTGAGAGCATCATTATCTGGATCACTACCGGTGATGGTAAAAGTCAGCAGTGAATTTTCGCCAATCGTTTGAGTTCCGATAGAGCTCAACACTGGTGACCGGTTAACGTCCGTAACTGTCATCAGAATCGTTTCCGTGTCGCTATCAAGGCCATCACTCACGGAGAAGGTGACTGAGTAGCTCCCCGATTGATTAAATTCGGGGGACCAACTGAAGGCGCCAGTCGCCGTATCGAATCCTGCACCTGCCGGGGCATCACTCACGGTATAAGTCAGAGAATCTCCATCACTATCAGTCGCAGAAACATTAAAACTAAAGGTTGCCCCTTCAAGAATCGACTTGTTTCCGATTGAAGCTAGTACCGGAGGATTGTTACTACTAGCGACCAGTGGGCTGTGCACGATATTTGAATAGGTACTTTCATGACCAGATGCATCATAGGCAGTGACTGCAAAATAATGGTCTTCAGTATCAGACAAACCATCAACAGTAAAAGTCAGGACGTTGCCTGCATCGACAGGAGAATCCCCTTGGGTTGCACCGGTCCCTTCAAGCGGGGCTGATGACCCTGTGTCATAATAAATTTTGTACCCAGTCACCTCACTAGGACTGGCATCCCAGGAAAGTGTCACCGTTTTGCCCCAGGCACTGACAGAGAAAGTGAGCACAGCAAAAATCAGCAGGATTGTTTTTACATTTAGCATATTTTTCATTTTTTCCCCCGATCCCCTTTCATGCGTGGCGAATACGGATTTTTCAAGAAGCTACTCTAAAATGGTCTGACCGGTTTATATTTCCGTCTATTTCGACAAATAGCGGTGCGGTTCGTTTTCAAATTAACCTTTGGTCAATCGCTTTATCGCTGCGATTCGTAGTGACCCACAACCTCCTGACAAAAAATGCGCTCACCTGCGTTGCCGAAGATGAGCGCACTGTGTAATAACCCAAGCTGCTGGAATCAATACGCCACATTCCCTTCGGCAACCCGGCTATCCTCAAAATGAGGACCCGTGGCTTTGCGTCACCAGATTTCTCTGACTTTGCCCTTTCGGAGATAATTTACAGTCTTTTTCTTTCACAACCTTTTACGCACTGCAGTTCAATAACCTGACCAGTCAATTCTACCACAGATACTAAAAAACGCTCACCCCGTCGCCGAAGTGAGCGTCTCTCAAGTCATACTTTAAAAGGCTTGAAGAAGTCCGCTGAATCTTCTTCGGCAACCCGGCGATCCTGTCAATGAGGATCCGTGGCTTTGCGTCACCGGATTACTCCGGCTTTGCCCTTTCGGTAGATAGCTATTCGCTATATATACTTATGAACGGATAATACCCAAACTCAACAAAGAAATCAAGCACAAAATGAAAGCTGCCTCATCTTGAGTCGCCCAACACATTGATCCCTGCAATTTCAAGCATACTCACCAACTTTATCAAAGGAAGGCCAATCAGTGCATTATAGTCCTCCCCAGCCATTTTCTCCATCAAGGCAATTCCAAGCCCCTCTATCTTAAAAGATCCAGCACAGTCAAATGGTTTTTCAAGTTGTAAATAGTTATGAATCTGATCATCTTTCAGCGGCCTGAAGCTAACGGAAAAAGTTGCGTAATCTGTCTGAACTGTGCCAGTACGATTATCAAGCAGTGCCAACCCGGTATAAAAACAATGAGTGCGCCCAGCCATCTGCTTCAACTGCCGGAATGCAGCCTGCATATTTCCGGCTTTCCCGACCGGCCGCTTACGCGGATCAACAAATACCTGATCAGAACCGATAATCAATGCATCGGGGTAAATTTCTGCAAGGCTCTGCGCTTTGCCAAGAGCCAGGTGACGAACCAGCAATTCAGGAGCGACATTCGGGTCTATCTCTTCAACAAAATCGGGGGCAACGGCATCAAAAGGGAGACCTAACTGGCGTAGCAGTTGTTGCCGATATGGACTGCTTGAAGCTAAAATAATCTTTCTCATCAAAACTTCCTTTAGAACTGGGGCGAGAAGTTATTTAATCTGGAAATCCAATCCCTGACGCAATCCTGCAGTGAATTTTTCACCCCAGGATTCGGGTGACAGAACCCTGACATAAGGGATAAAAGAATAGAGCCAGGCGAGTATTTCCTTATCACCACTGGCGCAAAAACGTAGAATCAACGAACCATCTTTCCTATCTTCGATCTGTTGTTCCGGATGCCAGATCCGCTCCCGCACCAAATGAGCAACTTCCTTGTCAAACAACACTTCCAATTGCTGCAATTCGCCCTCAGCAATCAAACCGAAAGCGCTTCCTGTGAGCATTTCTACTCGATAATCGTCTGGAACTTCGAAGCGTTCATCCTGCAACTCAACCCCTTCAATCCGCTCTACAGCAAAAAGTCTGAGTGCCGTGCGTTTGTGTGCATAACCACCAATATAGAGGCCATTTTTGAAAAATAACAGTGTATAGGGATCAATCAGATAGGGTGCCGGGCGCCTTTTCGGCGGTCGGTAATATATCAGACACTGCTGTTGTCTCAATAGTGCCTGACGCAAATTTTGCAATAGTTGATGCTGCCTGGAATAATCTTTAAAACCATGAAACCGTGGAGATGAGGCTTCGGCAATCCGTTCCAGGTGGGCAACACTCCGCGGTGGTAAATTGGAATGGATCCGGGTGAAGATTGCCTCAAGGTCGTCTTGAAACGGGGTTCCCTGTAAAAACTCCAACTGGCCACGACACAGATAGAGTGTCATCAGCTCTTCGAGGGAAAAAGTGATCGGCGGCATCTTGCTAAAGCCAGAAACAAAACTGTAAAGCACACACCCATCGGGCTGGCGGTCAGTGACTAAAGGGTAACCGGCATCGACAATCGCCTGCAGATCGCGGTAGATCGTCCGCCGCGTCACCCCGCATTCCTCGACCAGCTCATCCACCGTCGCCCCGTAACGCGATTCCAGAATCCGGATCAGGTCATGCAGCCGCGCCGCCTGGCTGTACTTTTTCGGCCTGCGACCTCTTTTATTAGGGACACTCCCCATATTAATCACCCTTTACGAGGTCGCCCTGCCCGCTTCGGCCGTAGAGATCTGTTGAGGCGGAACTCCATCTCATCAATAAAAATTTCCGTACCAAAAGGACGGCCCGTTTTTGTCGCCTTGCGAATAGCGTTATCAGCTTCACTGTCGGAATTCTTGACATACTCGGCATAAGCTTTTTGCTCCGACAACTCAAGCCAGGAAGGTTGATGCAGCAACTCATTATCATCACCAGACAAGTGTGCTTTGGCACTGGACCACTGGTACTCCTCCGCGCTGCCAATCAAACCGGCTTTGATCGGGTTACACTCAACGTAGCGAGCCACAGCCCACAGATATTGGTCACTTTCAACGGGGCAGGAGAAGAACCGGTTTTGCCAGATACGCCCGCTCTGCACTCGTTTGCGATTGAGATACTGAGTATAGACCTGATTGGTCAAACCAACCCCTTTTGCCAGTGAGCTCTCGTTTGCCGGCACAGCTAACAAGTGAATATGATTATCCATCAGGCAGTATGCCCAGATTTGCAGGGAATTTTTCTGTGCATAGAGGGAAAGAATATCGAGATAAGTTTGCCGATCCTCGTCATCAAAGAAGACTGTCATACGGTTGTTGCCGCGCTGGGTGACGTGATGAGGGTAACCGGGGGCTATGATGCGAGCGATTCTTGGCATGTGGGGATGATAGGGCAGAGAGAGGAAGAGTGCAATATAAATATGGGGAGTGTCCCTATTTTTCCCTATTTTTCATAGTTATTTGGATTTTTGGTTTTATGGTTTTATTTGATTCCCCCACATTTATTTGTCGATTTTTTTTACACAACCTCAAACTCGTTCAACTGTATCTAAAGAATCCAACAAAAACAAAAGCATAAAGAGATGGCTCATTACTTGCATTATTGGTTAAAGCAAGAAACGAAGAAGTTTCACTTAATAGCCCTTATTTCTAAGCTTCAGTAGTTGCTAACCAGAACGGAGGTCAAGATGAAAAAGATGTTATTAGCTATTGCATTGGTAGCTATCCTACCACTAACAACGTGGGCAGCCCCCTTCATCATGGAGGGCGATTACGTTAGAACTGCCGTAAGTGACAATGGCACCTTAGGCTTTGGCTCTGGAACGGCGCCAGGTCTCCTTCATGATGCTTCTGGCACCAGCACATTCACAACGGATGATTACCTTACGCCCGGTTCTCCATGGGAAATTTTTGCCGTATCATCTTCAGAAACAGGTAATCTTGTCAACAACAACACTAGCCCCTCAAGTGGGGGCATCACTGGAAGCATATTATCAACTACAAGCTCCTCTTATGATAACTATGTTCTTTGGGAGGGATTCAGTAGCGGTTACTTCGACTTCACCTTGGAAACTTTTTTCAATGATGGTGACGAGAGAGTTAGCTTTACAACAACAATTACAGCGACACATGACTTAACTGACCTTACATTTTTGCGAGCTATTGACCCGGATCAAGACGTTATATCAGGTCACACACACGACACGACTAATAATCGGGGATACGATGCTAACTCTGATGGAGACTTCGATGATGCTGGGGATTTAGCTCCAGAAGATTGGGTTTCCTCTGAAGGCAACGTAACCGGATTAACCTTAGGGCTTTATACAGATTCAGTATATACACACAATACGAGTATTGACAATGCGTGGTCTAGTCTTGCAGCCACATACTTAGCTGGCGAAGACGATGGGGATGGTGATTGGACTATTGGCTTGGGTTTCGATCTGGGGACTCTGCTTGCAGGTCAGTCCATCACCCTGGATTATGCGTATGTCATGGGTGACAGCTTGGCCAGTGTTGATCTTCCCGACGATGACACTGCTCCTGTTCCCGAGCCTTCAACCTGGATTCTCATGGGTACCGGCCTTGCCGGCCTTGCTTGGTACAGAAGAAGAAAATCTGCATAAGCCAAAGAGACATTAAAGACTTAGAAACGGCAGCTCATATTGGGCTGCCGTTTTTCGTTGCCTATTACCATCAGAAAAAATAGAAGAAATAGGCCCCCATATTTTCTAAGTGTTGAGTGCCACGACATCGTAGACACTTTTTAGTGCCAGGACATCGTGAACTCAACCGAATATTTTAGCGAATTTTGTAATCAAATTCTTCAATCTGAACTTTGTCCAGATAGAGTTTCAACCTTTGTTCTTTGACATCGATAGTAGCCACCACGTATTCGAGCTTTGCTTCC
>LLYT01000052.1 GCA_002049545.1 Deltaproteobacteria bacterium tcs-42
CTGTCGCCGTCCGTGGCGACAGACGCCCTTTCCATGGGTACCACAAGCCCCTATCAGTAGTGGTGGTGAATAGTTACTGTTAATTTAGCCAATCGCATTTGTGCCCGATTATAGATGCTCCCATGACCGCATTGTTATTCTACAAAGTTTGCATCACCATGCTGGCCGTTCTCGGTCTTTCGTTTGTTGCTGAAAAGATCAGTGTTCGACTGGCGGGCCTTTTGTCCGGCTATCCAATCGGTACCGCCATAATTCTCCATTTTTACGGTCTGGAGTACGGCGCTCAATTTGCAGCTGACGCTGCAATATTTAACCTCTGTGGACTGCTCGGATCGCAGTCCTTTGCCTATACTTATTACCGGGTCTCGCAACAGACTGCATCACTTGTTGGAACCTCAGTGCTGGCGATGATCGGATATCTGGTACCGACCTTCGTGGTTAGCCTGACAAATCCAACCAGGCTGACTGCACTGGTTATCGCTATCAGTGCCACGTCTCTATTTTGCATCCTGTTTCGTAATAATAAAGTCAAACAGGTGGTTGCACCGCAGGCGTGGTCTGCCCGTCTGATAG
Source organism: Deltaproteobacteria bacterium tcs-42 (assembly GCA_002049545.1). Taxonomy (GTDB): domain Bacteria; phylum Desulfobacterota; class Desulfuromonadia; order Desulfuromonadales; family Geopsychrobacteraceae; genus Desulfuromusa. The sequence goes on from LLYT01000052.1 coordinate 574, forward strand.
CAGGGCGATTGATTTTCACGGCATCACTTGTTCTTGCTGTGACTGAGTTCGCGGATATCGTCGGTCCGAGCTGGGCCGGTCTGTTTTCGGCTTTTCCTGTAGCCCTTTACCCTCTGGTTTTTTTACTGCACCGGGAGTATGGACCCGTAACGGCACAGAACATCCTCGGAAACTTCTCATACGGGCTTTGGTCTGTCATTGCCTACGCCCTGACCGTCTCTGTGGTTTACCCTCGATACGGTGTGATTGGTGGAACGCTGCTTGGGTTTGCAGTTTCGACCGCCGTATTGGCGGTCATAGGGATAAAGCCTTTACTCACGTCCCTGAAGGGGCTTGAATAAGGGGGGACTTCGACAATCTTTGGTTGGAGTCCCGGGGAAAATTGACAGGTCTTTCAATCTATGAAGATCGATGGAACTTCGGACGCAGAAGTCTCATGAATTGAAACATGCGGCGCCACATCTTTAAGGTGTCAGGCTGATGTAACACCGGGTTGATGGATTTCAACAGTGATATGGGCGAGGCTGGGTAATTCAGTTAACAGATCTTTGTAGTGGTCGGGAGCTTGGGGAAAATGGGTGACCACAGAGAGAATCAAGGCGAACTTGTTCGCGCTGATCCGCCACAGATGAAGGTCGGCGACCCGATTGTCAGAGTCTTCTTCAATAAGGGCGTGGATTCTTTTTGACATCTGCTCATCCCCATCATGGTCGAGAAGTATCTGGCTGGTGTCGTGCAGCAAGCCATAGGCCCAGCGACTGATCACCAGAGCACCGACAACTCCCATCGCCGGATCGAGCCAGATCCAACCCATGAATTTACCGGCCAGCAAAGCAACAATGGCGAACACGGATGTCAGGGCATCCGCCAGGACATGCATGTAGGCGGCTTTCAGATTGTGATCATGGTGGTGGTGATGGCCACTGGCAAAATGGTCATGCCCATGTGAATGGCCGTTGAGGAGCAAAGCGCTGACGAGATTGACAATCAGACCGACGACTGCAACCAGCAGTGCTTCGTTAAACTTGATCGCCTCCGGTGAAAAAAAACGTGCGACCGATTCTGCTGCCATCAATAGGGCAACCACCACCAGAAAGATGGCACTGGAAAAACCGCCCAAGATGTCAACCTTACCGGTGCCAAAGCTGTAACTGGGATTCTCTGCATGTTTTCGTGCAAACCAGTAGGCAAAAGCAGTAATGCCGAGAGCGAAGAAGTGAGTCCCCATATGCCAGCCGTCAGCGAGCAAAGCCATTGAACCGGTTAGCCAACCAGCGGCGATTTCGATCACCATCATGACCAACGTCAACCACATGACACGGCGGGTATTGCGTTCAGCCACGCGGTTGTCGTTGTGGGTTTGGTGCTGATGTTGCCATTTTTCGATGTTGTGTGTCTGCATCCCGATCTCAGTAGAAAAAGAGCAAATTCTGAATTGACCATCTATCTCTAATCATAATACGGAGTGTTTGCTGAAGGGAAGTGGCAATGGGAAAAATCGCCATTTCAAACCTTCATGGCTCTTAAACTCCTGGGACATCCTCCTGGGGCCATTCGGGACATTTTATAACCTAAAACAGGTTTGACTTCTTGACCCTGTACCTGGCTACGGGGTTTATGCTGGGTTTAAAGAAGATAAAAAATCGGGCCAACCTGAAAAGGGTATCAATGGAACGGCAGCAGATAGATCAATCAGATGTGAACAACACTACGGAGACAGCCAGGGTGACGATGAAAAGAGAACTGGCGATATCGGGGATGAGCTGCTCTGGTTGTGTTGCCAAAATTGAGAAAAAACTCCGACAACATCCCGGGGTTGTCGAGGCACAGATCAACTTCGCCAGCGAAATTGCGACGCTTGAATTTGAGCACCATCAGATCACATTAGCTGAACTGGTCCGGGTCATCGAAGGGCTGGGCTATCAGGTCAGAGAAGGGCGCCTGGGAGATCCGGTGGCCAACGAACAGCAGAGCAGAGAAGAGGCGTTCAAGAAACTGCGCGACAAGTTTCTGTTCGGACTCTCACTGGTAGGACCACTCTTTTTGCTGGTGCATTGGCAGAAACTCGGTCTGGACAATCTTTTACCGTTATCACAACAGAACAACACACTGCTCCAGTTTCTCTTTCAAACTCCGGTCCAGTTCTGGATCGGGTGGCAGTTCTACCGGGGCGCCTGGAATGCCCTGAAGAATAAAACCAGCGATATGAACACCCTGATTGTCGTTGGCACCAGCGCCGCCTATCTGTACAGCGTCCTGGTGATGTTTATCCCCTCGATCTTTTCTGCCGAAGGGCTGGTGTCCGAGGTCTATTTCGATACCGCCGGTGTGATTATTGTTCTCATTATTCTGGGACGGTTGCTCGAAGCGCGGGCAAAGAGGCAAACGACCGAAGCGATCAAGAAGCTGATTGATCTGCAGGGGAAAACAGCCCGGGTTATCCGCTCCAGCGAGGAACTGGAAGTCCCGATTGAAACAGTGGTGGTTGGTGATACTATCGTGGTTCGCCCGGGAGAAAAGATACCGGTTGACGGTGTCATCCTCACGGGACACTCAGCCGTTGACGAATCAATGGTGACTGGCGAATCAATTCCAGTTGAAAAACAACCAGGCGATGATGTCATCGGGGTGACGATCAACAAAACCGGCAACTTCCATTTCAAAGCGACCAAGGTCGGAAAAGATACCATGCTTGCCCAGATGGTCCGCATGGTCCAGGATGCGCAAGGATCGAAACCGCCGATTGCCAGGCTGGCCGATATTATCTCTGCCTATTTTGTTCCAGCTGTTATTCTCGTTGCCCTCCTCACGTTTGGTGTGTGGTTCTTTTTTGGTCCTGAGCCCGCCCTCACCTATGCACTGTTAAATTTTGTTGCAGTGATGATTATTGCCTGCCCTTGTGCTCTGGGGCTGGCGACCCCGACCTCGATCATGGTCGGTACCGGTCGTGGGGCAGAATCGGGAATTCTGATCCGCAGCGGCGCAGCCCTGGAAACGACCCATAAGCTGGAGACCATTGTCCTCGATAAAACCGGGACCATCACCAAAGGTAAACCGGAAGTGACCGATCTGTTGACCGTTGCGGGACTCGCTGAATCGGAGTTGTTGTATCTGGCCGCTTCTGCAGAAAAAGGGTCTGAACATCCGCTGGGGGAAGCAATCGTCAACCGAGCAGAGCAAGAACAACAGGAATTGGCGCCACTGAACAACTTTTCAGCCATACCCGGCAAAGGGATCAGGGCGCAGATCGAAGGGCAGGAGCTACTGCTGGGAACCCCTCAGCTGCTGAACGATAATCGGGTTTCGACAGAAGCGCTGGAAGAGAAAGCGGCTAAACTGGCAGGTGAGGGTAAAACTCCGATGTTGGTGGCGATTGACCAACAGGCTGCGGGGATCATCGCTGTTGCCGATACGGTGAAGGAAACATCGGCGCAGGCGATCAAAGCGCTCCACGAATTTGGCCTTGAGGTGGTTATGCTGACCGGCGATAATCGTAGGACCGCTGAGACCATTGCCCGCTCAGTGGGTGTCGACCGGGTTCTGGCCGAGGTGTTGCCAGAACAGAAGGCCGCAGAGATCAAGCGGCTGCAGGCTGCAGGAAAAACAGTCGGCATGGTTGGTGACGGCATCAACGACGCACCTGCGCTGGTTCAGGCCGATGTCGGAATTGCCATCGGGACCGGCACCGACATCGCTATCGAAGCGGCCGATATCACCTTAATCAGTGGTGAGTTGACCGGTGCGGTGAGTGCCATTGCCCTGAGCAAGGCGACCATCCGCAATATTCAACAGAATCTGTTCTGGGCTTTCGCCTATAATACCCTGCTGATTCCGGTCGCAGCCGGTGCGTTGTTTCCACTGTTCGGCATTCTTCTCAATCCGATGTTGGCCGCTGCAGCGATGGGCCTTTCGTCACTGACCGTGGTTGGCAATGCGGTGCGGTTGCGGCGTTTTAAAGCTCCAGTTTTGTCGTGACGCTTGACTCTGTCGTTTGCTTCAGGGTTTAGTTTGTCATAGAAATCTGGTTATCCGCTTCGCTCAAGTCATGTTCAAATCGAGGGGGAACATGTTCTAAAAGTGTAGTAACTGAAAGTCAAGGCCATGGTTTTCACCAGCGTGATGGAACAATAAAGCTGCAAGAAAGTTCAAGGAGTCGTCATGAACGGGTTAACGATCGGCAAAATTGCCAAAGCTGCAGGGCTTGGTATCGAGACGGTGCGTTTCTATGAAAAGGAAGGTTTAATTGACCCTCCACAGCGTACCGAAGCGAACTATCGAATCTACTCTCAGCACGAAATTTTACGCCTGCGTTTTATCAAGCGGGCTAAAAAACTCGGTTTTACATTAAAGGAAATCAAGGATCTGCTCTCCCTGCAACACGACCCCCATGCGACCAAGGCGGATGTCAAACACCAGACCGAGGCGAAGATCGCCAATATCGATGAGAAGATACGGGTTCTGACCCGGATGAAGAAAATTCTCGAATCTCTCGACGCTTGTTGTGATGGTCAGGGCCCGACCAGTGAGTGCCCGATTCTGGATGCTCTGGAGACAGGTCATGGTCTGGAAGACCAACGGGTTTAATTGACGTTTTACCAAGTATGGCAAGGATTCAGGAATCTTCAGTGGCCATCATGATTTCGAGAACCATCAGTCGCCCTGCCTGCACCTTCCAGCGAATATTGTAGCGATCGAGTAACACACCATATTCTTGTGAATCGTCTTTGCCCTGTCGGTAAGCGGGACGTGGATCCAGCGCGAGGGTTTCTCGGATCAATGTTTCCAATTCTGGGGACTCTTTTTGTAAGAGGACGATTTGCTCCCGGGCAAGGTCAGAGAATTCGACCTGAAGGGTTGGCCCCGGGATCTCTTCGGCAAAACCACCAATGGCCTCCGGGAGGCTGTCGCTATAGGGGATATAGGGTTTGATGTCGAGGATCGGGGTTCCGTCAATCAGATCGGCACCCTGCACTTCGAGTGAAATATCGCCTTGATCAGTGTTGATTGCGAGCAACTTGACTGCTGACAGGCCAATTGGATTGGGGCGAAATGGGGAACGGGAAGCGTAGACACCAACGCGCTTGTTTCCGCCTAAGCGAGGCGGACGGACGGTCGGTTTCCAGCCTTTCCCCCGGTTCTGGTGAAAGAGGAAGATCAACCAGAGGTGACTGAAGCCCTCTAAGCCACGCACTGCTTCCGGAGTGGCAAAATCGGGATAAAAAACAATCCGGGCACGCACCGATGGGGTTAACCCCGGTTGACGCGGGGTGACAAATTTTTCCTTAAAGGGAGAATCGAGAATGGCAATCGGTTCCAGAGAAGCGTTCATCGTTATCCTTAAGTCGTTGGATCGAGTTATCTGCTGCAGAGGCAGAGGGCTGATGGCTGGTAGCAACTGGTGAGTTTTTCAGTCAAAAGGGCTCTCCAGAATGAAAACTAAAAACCACGTTTAAGATAAGCTGCTGGAGGTTCAGATGCCAGATAAATCGGAATGGTAACTATTCACCACCACGACTGATAGGGGCTTGTGGTACCCATGGAAAGGGCGTCTGTCGCCACGGACGGCGACAGTCGAACGGCCATGGACGGCGCAAAGTGGCCCTGGGAGTGGGTGCCTCAAGGCATTGCTGAACAGTTACTCGGAATGTAACTTTGTGGTCTTATCTGGCAACGCAATTGACACTGGCCTGAGCATCAAATAGCGTGGCGTCGCATGTTTTGCCCGAATGTGCTAAACTTGACCAGAAAACTCGTCTTTGTGGCTTTGATCAGTATACCGGGGACTTCAGGTTTAAACTGCAGGTGTTTAAATTATCCATAGGGGGTCAATTATGGGTGGTCGCACGACTAAATTAATCATTCTCGCTGTCATTGCTGCCCTGATTGCCGGGTTTTTTATTTTGGACCTGGGGCAATATTTGACTTTGAGTTATCTCAAAAGTCAGCAGCAGGTATTCAATGACTATTATCTGCACAACAGATTTTCGACCCTGTTGATCTACTTTGTCGTGTACATCCTGGTCACTGCATTGTCTTTGCCGGGGGCGGCGGTGATGACCCTTGCTGGTGGAGCACTGTTCGGATTCTGGACCGCGTTCATAGTGGTCAGCTTTGCCAGCAGCATTGGGGCAACCCTGGCATTTCTGGTTTCACGCTTTCTGTTGCGTGATTGGGTTCAGGGAAAGTTTGGCGACAAGTTGCAGGCTATCAATGCCGGAGTCGAAAAAGAGGGGGCCTTTTACCTGTTTTCTCTCCGCCTGGTTCCCCTGTTTCCTTTTTTCGTGATTAATCTAGTGATGGGTCTGACCCCGCTCAAAACCCCCCTATTTTACATTGTCAGTCAGGCTGGAATGCTGGCAGGAACCCTGGTTTTCGTCAATGCTGGAACCCAGATTGGTCAACTTGAAAGTGTCGGCGGAATCCTTTCTCCCGGGCTGTTAATTTCATTTGCTCTTCTCGGCCTGTTTCCCCTTGTTGCCAAGCGGGTTCTTGGCATTTTTCAGGCGCGGAAAGTTTTTGCCGGCCACCAGAAACCACAAAAGTATGACTACAATCTGGTCGTTCTGGGGGCGGGAAGCGGCGGGCTGGTCAGTTCCTATATTGCGGCGGCCGTGAAGGCAAAAGTGGCCTTGATTGAAAAGGATAAGATGGGTGGTGATTGTCTCAATACCGGTTGTGTTCCCAGCAAGGCTCTGCTGCGTAGCGCCAAGATGCTTTCGTATGCAAAGCGTGCTAAGGAGTTTGGTTTTGAAGAAACCGAAGTTGATTTCGATTTTTCCCGGGTGATGGAGCGGGTGCAGCAGAAAATCGCACAAATTGAACCACACGATTCGGTTGAGCGATATACAAGCCTTGGTGTCGAGGTGATTGAAGGAGAAGCTAAAATTACCTCACCCTGGACAGTTGAAGTGAATGGAACAACCTTAACGACTCGGAGCATGATTATCGCGACGGGAGCGAAACCCTTTGTCCCGCCGATCAGAGGTCTGGAACAAATTGATTATCTGACCTCAGAGAACCTGTGGGCACTGCGTGACCTTCCGGAAAAACTGGTGGTGCTGGGTGGCGGACCGATTGGGAGTGAGATGACTCAAGCGTTTGCCCGGTTGGGGAGTCAGGTGACACAGGTCGAAAAGGGCCCCCGGATTATAGGTCGCGAAGACCCGGAAGTGGGGGCGTTTATCGAGCAGCAATTTAAAGCAGAAGGGATTCGGGTTCTCACCGAACATCAGGCGCAAGAAATCCGGATTGATGCCGGACGTAAATGGTTGATATGTGAACACCGGGGAGCGACAACAGAGATTGAATTTGATCAACTTCTGATAGCTGTCGGTCGCAAAGCCAACGTAACCGGTTTTGGATTGGAAGAGTTGGGGATCGAAGTTTCTCCCGCGGGAACCGTTGCCAGCGATCCTTTTCTACGCACCAATTTCCCCAACATTTTATGTGTGGGAGATGTTGCCGGCCCTTACCAGTTTACCCATACCTCAGCACATCAGGCTTGGCATGCAGCAGTGAACGCCCTGTTTGGACAGTTCAAAAGTTTCAAGGTTGACTATCGGGTGATCCCCTGGTGCACCTTTACAGATGCTGAAGTGGCCAGGGTTGGTCTCAATGAAACCGAAGCACAAGAACAAGGGGTACCATTCGAAACAACTCGCTACGGGATTGACGATCTCGATCGGGCGATTGCCGACAGCGAGGCTCATGGATGGGTCAAAGTCCTTACCAAACCGGGGTCAGACAAGATTCTCGGCGTGACGATTGTTGGCCATCATGCGGGAGATTTATTGGCTGAATTTGTTCTGGCGATGAAGTACAAACTCGGTCTGAATAAAATTCTCGGCACAATTCATACTTACCCGACGCTAGCCGAAATGAATAAGTCTGCCGCTGGAGAATGGAAGCGGGCGCATGCCCCGGAAAAACTTCTGGGCTGGATAGAGAAATACCACACTTGGCGCCGGGGGTGAGTATTGCGGTTAGCGGGAAAACTACAACGCCCCTTCCATGTCGAGGCGGAAAAAATCCCGTGCCTTTAATTGTTCTTCTTCACTCATCCGGGCAGGAGCTGTTCCGGGGGCAAAGACCTCGAAATAAGCCTGCTCACTGTCTTCTGCCAGCAGCAGGCCGTTCTCTTTATCAATCGGGTGAAATTCAATACTGTCGGGGACGTGGAAATTTTGCCGCGGATATTGCTTGACCGCTTCTTTCATAAAAGCGACCCACGCCGGTGCTGCGGCTCTTGAGCCCGTCTCACTTTTCCCCAGGGGACGTTCCTGATCATAGCCAACCCAGGAGATACAGGCGAGCTGCGGGGTAAAGCCGACATACCAGGCATCTTTCAGATCGTTGGTGGTTCCGGTTTTACCTGCTGAGGGGCGATTGATTGCTTTGGCACGCCAGCCAGTCCCTTCCCTGACGACACTCTCGAGGATATTGGTGGTCAGGTAGGCTGTTTCTGGAGAGATGACGCGCCGTGGTGGTTTGCGGATCAGGCGCTGGTCGGCAGCCATCCCGGTGGCAAAGTCGGCAGGATCGATCGATTCGAGGATTCGACCGTTGCGATCACGAATTCTGGTGATATAGGTGGGTGGTATCAGGACCCCGCCATTGGCAAAAACAGTATAGGAGGTCAACAACTCCAGTGGCGTAATGGCAGTTGATCCAAGCGCCATCGACAAGTCACGCTGCTGAGGGGTTTCTATCCCCAGCTTTTTGATATAGTTGGCTGCATAGTTAACCCCGATATCCTCGAGAATTTTGATCGTAACAACATTGCGGGAATGGGCTAACGCATAGCGGAACCGGGTTGGGCCATGGAACTTCTTTTCGTAGTTTTTCGGTTTCCACTCTTCGAGTTTGCCAGTTTCGACTTGGCGGTTTTCGTAGATCAGTGGCGTATCGAGAATAATGCTGGCCGGGGTATAGCCGCGATCAAGGGCCGCGGCATAAATCAGTGGTTTAATTGCCGATCCGGGGAGTCGTTTGGCTTGAATTGCCCGGTTGAATTGACTTTCGCCGAAATCATAACCCCCAACCATTGCTTTAATCTGCCCACTGAAGGGATCGATGGCAACTAACGCTCCTTGAGCCAGGGGAGCCTGTTCCAGGCTGAGTTCTATCACCTCGGCTTCAAGGTCAAGAACCTTGACGTCGATCAGTGAGCCCGATGGAAAGAGGGTTCGCCCCCCGTCTCCAAGATTGCCCAGGGGCTGGACATCGACGCCGGGATCGCTATTGGTCTGTGTCTTGATAAATTCAATGGGTGCTGCCCATTTCGATTTTTTGATCGAAATGGTCCCCTCTCTGTCCCCAATTTTACACTGGAGTAAATCTCCTTCTTGTCCGACAACGATCGCCTGGGTGTAGCTTCCGACCGTCAGGGGATCTGCGGAAAAATGTTCCAATTGTTTGGCGACAAATTCTTCAATTCCGGCTTCATCCAGAACCTGCTGTGCACCACGGTAGCCACGGCGCTTGTCGTGTGCGCGCAAATTATTTTTAACCGCCTGACGGGCAACCTTCTGCATCGGCAAATTGATGCTGGTTTCAACCTGCAGGCCGCCGGTGTAGAGAGTTTCTTCACCAAAGCGTTCTTCCAGATAACGGCGAACCTGTTCGTTGAAGTAAGCAGTGACTTCCAGCAGATTGTTCAGGCGGGGTTTAATGACAACCTCTTCCTCGGCAGCCTGAGTATATTCCTCTGGAGTTATATAACCCTCTTCAGCCATCCTTCCAAGGACATATTTCTGCCGATCCATCGCTCTCTGGTAGTGGCGATAAGGGGAATAACGGCTGGGAGCCTGAGGCAGTCCGGCCAGGATGGCCGCTTCTGCCAAAGTTAACTCCTCAACATTTTTATCGAAATAGTTTTCCGACGCGGCTTCAACACCATAGGCACGGTGGCCAAGGTAAATCTGATTCAAATAGAGATAGAGGATTTCCTGCTTGGTCAGTGCTTTTTCCATCCGCCAGGCGACGATGGCTTCTTTAAATTTACGTGTGAAAGTTCGTTCAGAAGTCAGTAACAGTTTCTTGGCAACCTGCTGGGTGATGGTACTGCCACCCTGGGCAATCCCACCAGCCTTCACATTTTTGAGTGCCGCTCGTAGAATCGAGAGAAAATCGATGCCTTGATGTTTAAAAAAACTGGCATCTTCAGAAGCAACAAAAGCCTGAACCAGTTGTTTAGGCATTTTTTCAAAAGGGACCAGAATCCGTCGTTCACGGGAGTATTCAGCAATGATAGAACCGTCATCGGCATAGATACGGGTAATCAGCGGAGGGTTATAGTCTGACAGAGTCTCAACTTTTGGCAGGGTCATCGAGACATAAAAGTATGCGCCGACCAGTAAGGCTGCACCGAGCAGGGGCATGCCGAACAGCAGGAATAAAAAATATCTCAGGAAACGATTCATTTTATCTATTAAAATCAAGTAAGTTCAGGGTCTTTGTGACCGGGGGATAACCGACTTGTACTTATAACACGCAGTCAGTGTTGGGGCAACCGATTGCGGCTTGACCCACCGAAATGTTCGGCTTATTCTTCGCTATATTCGAATTATAAAACCAAGAAGGTTAACCATGAAAAAAGCGGTCATTCTCTATAGTGGAGGGCTCGATTCGACAACCTGTATGGCGATTGCCCGGGATCGGGGTTTTGCACCCTATGCCCTCAGCTTTGCCTATGGTCAGCGGCATACGGTTGAACTGGAAAAAGCCCGCGAATATGCCCCATTGATCGGGGCAGAAGAGCATATGGTGATTGATATTGATCTGCGCAAGATGGGTGGCAGCGCCCTGACCGCAGATATCGAGGTACCAAAACATGCGTCTGGTGAGGGGGGAATCCCGATTACTTATGTTCCCGCCCGCAATACCATTTTTCTTTCATTTGCCCTTGGCTGGGCTGAGGTTCTCGGTGCGTCTGACATTTATATCGGGGTGAATGCTCGCGATTATTCGGGTTATCCCGATTGTCGTCCAGAATTCATCCAGTCATTTGAACAGATGGCCAATTTGGCGACAAAAGCCGGGGTTGAAGGAAATCCATACCATATTCATGCCCCTTTGCTTAGCTTGACCAAAGGGCAGATCATTCAACAGGGAATGGCCTTGGGGGTCGATTATCGGTTGACTCACTCCTGCTACGATCCCACCACTGAAGAGGGTTTGTCCTGCGGACAGTGTGATTCTTGCCGGCTCCGGCTGAAGGGTTTTGCCGATGCCGGACAGGAGGATCCCGTTCCCTATGCTTGAGGTTAAGAAGATGGATATTTCAACAATGGCCGATATGCAGCAGAGTCGGGATACGCGCAATATTGCAATTGATCAGGTAGGTATCAAGAATATTCGTTATCCGATTGTGGTTCAGGATAAACAGAATGAAAAGCAACATACTGTCGCCTGGGTCAATATGTATGTCGATTTACCGGAGCAGTTCAAAGGGACCCATATGAGTCGCTTTATCGAAGTGCTCAACCTCTACCATGGTGAAATCAGCATCGAAAATATGGAGGCGATTCTGATCGAAATCAAGTCCCGGGTTGGTGCCAGTCGCGCCCATCTGGAACTTGATTTTCCTTACTTTATCAAAAAACAGGCACCCGTTTCAGGAGCCCAGAGTTTACTTGAGTATCAATGCCGGATGATCGGCTCGATGGCTGAAGATTTCAAGTTTTCCCTGGAAGTGGAAGTCCCGGTCACTTCCTTGTGCCCCTGTTCCAAAGAAATCAGCGATCGGGGGGCCCACAACCAGCGCAGCAAGGTGACCGTACATATCACCTACTCTGGACACGTCTGGTTGGAAGACTTGATCCAGTGGATCGAAGAATGTGCCAGCTGTCCGGTCTATGCACTACTCAAACGTGAGGACGAAAAAGCGGTTACAGAGCAGGCCTATGATAATCCGATGTTTGTCGAGGATATGGTGCGTGCCGTCACAGAAAAGCTGCGCAGTATTGAACAGATCCGTGGATTTAAAATTCAATGCGAGAACTTTGAATCGATTCATAACCATTCTGCTTATGCCATGATTGAGGGACACAACAGTTAATAAGTGGATAACCCTGTGGATAAAGTGGATAAGTGGCAACGACGACAGGGCAAAAATCGCTTCGTGGACACATTGCAGTTGAATTAACTGTGAAATGAGCCCTTTCTGGTCGGGTTTTTCGCTGATTGATTGTTAAACGGGGCTGGTCTCTTGACTTGCTTTGATAGCTACCCGATAATTGTCTCGATTTTTACGCGACGATCTAATTATATTTTGCCGGATGTATTATGGCATCCCCAAAAGGAGAAAGCATTTGCTGGAGCTGGTATTAAATGCCGGACCGGTTGTCAAACTGGTTCTGCTCATCCTGGTATATTTTTCGCTCGTATCCTGGGCGATTATCTTTTACAAGACATCGGTGATTCAACGAGCAATCAAAGACTCGGATCGATTCCTCGACTTTTTCTGGCAGAAAAAGCGTTTTGATCTGGTTGGACAGGGGATCAAGGAGTATAGCCACTCCCCACTGGCTACCCTGTTTCGCGAGGGGTACCATGAGATGCTGCAGTTGAAAAAGAAAGGTACTGATGCGGATGGACCGAATGACTTTTCTGTGAAAATGGATACCACCGAAATGGTCAACCGCGCATTACGGCGTGCCGCCAATCAGGAAACCCAACGCCTGGAAAAATATCTGACTTTTCTCGCGACAACTGGTGCTACAGCCCCTTTTATAGGTCTGTTTGGGACGGTTTGGGGGATCATGGATGCGTTTCATGGCATCGGCACGACCGGCAGTGCATCGCTTGCCGTGGTTGCGCCAGGAATTTCTGAAGCATTGGTTGCGACGGCAATTGGTCTGGCGGCAGCAATCCCGGCGGTTATGGGTTACAACCATTTTCTCAACAAAGTTAACATTCTGATTGGTGAAATGGATAATTTCAGTCAAGAGTTTCTGAATATCGTTGTTCGGATGGAGCGGAGAAGCTAGATGGAAGTTGGACGCCCATCCGGCGCGCGGCGCAGTAGTATGTCCCAGATCAACGTGACTCCGTTTGTTGATGTCATGCTGGTGCTTTTGATTATCTTTATGGTCACGGCACCGATGCTTGATCAGGGGGTTGAAGTCGACTTGCCAGAAGTTGCCGAAGCTCCAGGATTGCCAGCACAGCAGGAGCCGTTGGTGATTACACTGCAAACAAATGGGCAGGTTTTGATTGGCAAGGCCAAGATCGATCAGCTGGCGAAACTGGGGCCGGTGATTCAGCAGGCCTTAAAGGGGAAACCGGATCGCGAAGTTTTTCTCGAAGCTGATGAGAGAGTTTCCTACGGTCGGGTGGTCAAGGTGATGGCGGTCGTGAAAAAAGCCGGAGTAGAAAAGCTCGGAATGGTAACCCGCCTCCCCGAGGAATAACGGCTGTCTCATGGAATCTCCTCGTAAACAGCGCTGGCGGCAATTACAATCGGCGTTTGAACCCGGCTTTAAGCAGATGCTGCTGGTTTCAATCCTGCTGCATTTGTTGCTGCCAGTCCTTTATTACTCCCCCTTTTTCCCGCAGCGTGAAATTGCAAAGCCACCCGTCTATCGGGTGAATCTGGTTAATAAAATCGTTGAAAACCCTCAGGCTGGACGTCCTGAAGCGGTGCCGGTGAAAAAGAAACCGGTCGTTAAGCCCAAACCAAAGCCTGAACCGAAACCGGCAGTTAAACCGAAACCGATTCCTCCAAAACCGAAGCCTGAACCAAAGCCTGAACCAAAGCCTGAACCAAAGCCTGAACCAAAGCCTGAACCAAAGCCTGAACCAAAGCCTGAACCGAAGCCTGAACCGAAGCCGAAACCGAAACCTGCGCCGGTGAAGCCAAAGCCAAAACCGAAGCCAGTGGTTTCCAAAGCCCAGGAAAATACTCTGCAGCAGCGCTTGGATCAGATGCGAGCCGCTCAGGAACAGAAAGCCAATGAACAGGCGCGAAAAGACCGGATCGCAGCTCTGAAAGCAGACGCTCTTGCCCAGAGCAGTCAAATTAAATCTCCCCTTTCTGCAGCGCCGGTCGGGATGGTCGATGGACAAGGGGATGAGGCAGGTGTCAGCGCAATTGCCTTTGTTCAGGAGTTTATTCAGCAGCAGTGGAATTTCTCCAAATACCAGGTTTCCGGAAATCCTGAAGCAGAGGTCAAGATGGTCTATAGTGCCGAAGGGACACTGCTTCACTACAAATTTTTAAAAAAATCGGGACACAGAGCTTTTGATGAATCTCTGACCCGAGCCATTGCAAAATCGAGACAATTGAACCAACCACTTCCTGAATCGATGGAATTTCATATTTTCTTTAATCTTAAGGATATGCTGGACAGGCCATGAAATATTGCAAGATAAGTTTCTTACTCATAATAACTCTGTGTCTAATCTGTTCGGTTGCCTTTGCGGCCCGAATCGAAATCAGTGCTCCGGGTGAACAGACGATTCCTTTGGCTATGACTAATCTGTTGCCGATGGGGGTGGGGGGTGCACAGCCGGCAGTCGCAACCGAATTTCAAGAGGTTCTGCTGGGGGATCTGCAATTATCGGGTCTGTTTGATATGACCGATCCCGCCGCTTTTTTGAGCGATGCCGACAGGCTTGGTCTGCGCAGAACCGAGATCGATTTTTATCAGTGGCGGATGCTCGGTTCAGAAGCGTTGATCAAGGGGGGGTATAGTGTTACCGCAGGGACTCTGACCATTGAGTTGCGCTTGTTCGATGTGATTACGCAACGCTTGTTAACCGGACGACGCTATAAGGGAAAATTGACCGATGTGCGCAAAATTGCCCACACCTTTGCCGATCAGATATTGAAGAGTTTAACCGGTGAAAAGGGGCCTTTTTCGGCAAAGATTGCCTTTATTTCCAAACGAACCGGGCGCAAAGAACTCTACATGATGGATGTTGACGGTCACCAGCCGATCCGTATGACTGATCATCGTTCTATTGTTCTGAATCCCGATTTTTCTCCCACCCGCAAAGAGCTGATTTTTACCTCCTACAGTAAGGGCAATCCAGATCTTTACCGCAAGGAAATCTATACGGGTCGAGAATCACGTTTATCCCTCAAGCAGGGGCTCAATATTGGTGGTCGCTATAGCCCCGATGGTCGTGAGATTGCGTTGACCCTGTCAAAAGATAAAAATTCGGAAATCTACCTGATTGGGACTGATGGAACAATTCATCGGCGCTTGACCAACCACTATGGCATTGATGTCGATCCCACCTGGAGCCCCAGGGGGGACAAGATTGCTTTTGTTTCAGATCGACGCGGCAATCCGAATATTTTTATTGTCGATGTTCATACCCTGGAAGTGAGGCGCTTGACCTATCAAGGTAAGTATAATGCGACCCCGGCCTGGGGCCCGAAGGGGGACAGAATTGCTTACTCCCGGATGGATAACGGGGTTTTCAATGTCTTTACGATTCGCGAGGATGGGACCGATGAGAGGCAATTGACCTTTGGCAAGGGGAGTAAGGAACATCCGCGCTGGAGCCCCGACGGACGATTTCTCATCTATTCCAACGATCTAAACGGAGGGGAAAAATCGATCTGGATTATGCGTGCGGATGGCACCGGCGCTAAAAAGATTTCTGCTGTCGGTGGCAATGATTCTCATCCGGCATGGTCGGATCATTGGTAGCAATGCAAACGGGTGTTGTTTTTATGCCCCGCTTCTGTATAATGTGTTGATTGGATAAATAAATGAATCTAAAATTAAATCGCGAAGGCGAAAGGAGTGGCTGATTATGCAAAAATTGACGATTACCGGTGTGGTAATTTTATTTGCCCTGTCTCTGTTGGTTTCAGGTTGTGCCAAAAAACCGGCTGTTGAAACAAGTGAAGTGCAAGAGACCTCCCAGGTTGAAATGCAACAAGAGGAGCCGGCAGGAGTAACCGATACTAAAATTGAGGATAAGCCTGCTTATGATGCTGCTGCTTATGATGCCGCCGGGGTCGCCGCCGCCGCTGAACGTGCTGCTGCAAAAGGTTTGAAGCGGATCCATTTTGATTTTGATCAGTATGTCCTCACCGCTGAGGCTAAAAGTATTCTGGTGAGCAATGCAGGTTTGCTGAGAGCTGCTGCTGCGGTCAAGGTTTTGATTGAAGGACATTGCGACGAGCGTGGTTCTGATGAGTACAACCTGGCACTGGGTGAGAAGCGTGCCCTGGCAACCAAGAATTATCTGGTCTCCCTCGGTGTTGCTGCTGAGCGGATGAACGTGATCTCCTACGGTGAAGAAATGCCTATTGATCCTGCACGAACCAAACAGGCATGGGCTAAAAATCGTCGGGCTAATTTTAAAGTCAAGCGTTAGTCCGCCATTGTCATCGATCAGGGCCGCTCCTTTGTTTGTGAGCGGCCCTTTTTGTTTCAGGTAGCCGGGAGGAAATCCGATGCGTTTCACATTCATATTACTAGGATTGCTATTGTTGGTCGGGTGTGTCCCCCCCAGTCAAAATCAGTTGCGGGTGGACATGGATCTGGAAGAGCTGAAACGGCGTCTGGCTCAATTGGAAATCCAGACAGTCGAGACATCACAGGCCGAAATGGCGGGCGGAGACACTCAACAACGCCAGATGGCTGAATTGATGGCCGGTCTTGACAATTTACGGGTCGAGTTTCAGTCGGTTAATGGCCGTATGGATGATCTGGGTCGGGATAACCGGGCTCTGGTCGATGAGCTGCAGTTGATCAAAGATGATATGGGGTTGCAGCTCACCTCTCTTACAAACCGGGTTGCTGAATTGGAGCAACAGGTTGCCAGTCAGGCGACCATGGTCCAGCCGATGCAGCAGGCGGAACAAAACAGGGAACCAGAATTGACAGCAGAACAGCTCTATCAGAAAGCGCTCGATTTAATCCGGAACCAAAAGCAGTTTGTCGAAGGGCGCAAGATGCTGGAGTCTTTTGCCAATCAATATCCAGAGCATGATTTATACGTCAATGCCCTGTACTGGGGTGGTGAAGCTTTTTACGGTGAAAAAAAATATGAACGGGCAATTCTGCAGCTTCAGGATGTTATCAGCAAGTACTCTTCCCACCCCAAAGCGGCTGCGGCGATGTTGAAACAGGCCCTGGCTTTCAATGCGTTGGGGGACGGTGAAAATGCCAGAACCACAATGCAGAAGTTGACAGAGGAGTATCCCGATTCGAATCAAGCCGCTGCGGCACAGGAATATCTGAAACAAGATTAACCCGGTTGGATGTGTTGCGGTTCTCACTGCATCGTTTGTATCACACCATAAATTCAAGAATAAAAAAGCAGGTTGGCCGTTTAAGGCTCACCTGCTTTTTTATTCTTCCAGGTTCAGGCGCCGGAATGCAGCCAGAACATCATTCTGACTGAGAATTCCAAGCAGTTTTTTAGGCTCTTCCGGATCGATAACGGGAAAATAACTGATGTTGCGTTTTTTCTTTAAAGTTTTCAACGCTTCTCGAAGTGGGGTATCGGGGGCGATTGATTGATGTGCTGAAGAAGTGAGATCCCGTGCGACCAGCAGGTTTGAAAGGGAGGGCTCAAACAGCAGGTTACGAATCTCTGTGTAGTTGATAATGCCGACAAAGTTCTGCTCATCATCAACAACTGGAAAACGATCATAGCGACTATGGGCGATAATGTTCAACAGTTCCTGAAATGCTGCGCCGTGGTGGATGGTTTCAACATTAAGACGCATGATGTGCCGAACCAGAATGTCACCAGGGTTTTCCAGCTTATGACCAGCTGGAAGACCCAGATTGTTGCGGAAGTGGTTGGCAATGCTGTGGAGCCCTTCCATGCCACTTTGTGGCGCCCGCTTACGGAGCAATGATAGTAATGGCACCTCCCCCGCCCTCACCAATCCACAGCGAACGGCTAACGGACCGAATAATTCGAAGACGACAACTGAGCCCAGAATGATCGTTTCAACGAGTTTGCCACCCTCCGGCCATTGTTTGCTCAAGGTGGCAGCGAGTCCGATGGCCATTCCTGCCTGGGCAAGCAAGGTCATGCCAACCCAGGATTGTTCTCGTTGGCCGAATTTACCTAACCGGGCACCGAGGGAGGCGCCAACCAGTTTTCCACAGGTTCGGGCCAGAACATAGGTTATTCCCAGCAGGCCGATATGTGCCAGGGTCTCAATATGGAGGTTGGCTCCTGCCAGAACAAAAAACACCACGTAGAGCGGATAGTCGACCTCGTTCAACGCTTTTACCAGCCGATCCCAACGAGGTGAACTGTCGGCCAGAATCATCCCCAGAGCGAGGCAGGACAGAAGTGGTTCCAGGCCGAGGCTGCGGCTTATCACGGCAACGGCAGTGACCCCGCCAAGGAGGAGAATTTTATGCTCGCTGGGCAACTCTATCCGTTGTGCCCAGAGAGACATGATAAAACCAAAAACCCCACCTAACAGTAAGGGGAGAAAGAGTTGATAAATAATAGAGACAAGTCCGCCGCCGGAGGAGATGAATAATTGTGCTGCGATTGAAAAGGCAAAGACCGAAAATAGATTATTTAGACTGACCAGAGTCAGGACTAATCGGGTGACGGGCCCTTCAGCCTCATATTCACGAACCACCATCAAGGTGGCCGCAGGAGCGGTGGCAATACTGATCGTGCCAGTAAACAGACCGAACAACAAAGAGGTGTGTGTCAGGCTCAAGCCGGTGACGGTTTGCTGGACTATGAATTGATTGGCGATAGAAATGGTAATCCCGACCAGTGCAGCGGTCAGTATGACCTCGGTCAATGAAAAGATGGCGATTCGCTGTTTCCAGCGGCGCAGGTTTTCGGTGCGCAACTGGCCACCGATATTCATCAGGATGAGAGCCAGCGCAATGTCAGAAATCAGTCGTAGCTCTTCCAGGGCGGGAAGTGATATCAATTGGGGAAGGTTGAATAATCCGGCAAATGAGGGGCCGACCAGTAATCCCGCCAGAAGGTAACCGGTGACGCGGGGAATCCGGCAGAAAGAGGCAAAGCGACCACCGATCAAGGCGGCGACCAATATCACGGCAAGCGCAGAAATAATATGAAAAGAATCTACGGGCATGGACACCAATCTATGAACATCTTACAGGGGACAAATGTTAAGGTCGCATTATTATTCAGCAACCCGAGTTTATTATAGTAGCATATATTGTCGATCAAAGGCGTTGCAAATGGAAGGATTGGAACGCCTGCGCTGGGTCAATGAAAAAAGAGAGGTGAAATAAAATGGACAACACGTCAGTCACTCTGCGCTGTATTGGAACCGGTGATGCTTTTGGTAGCGGTGGACGTTTGCACAGCTGCTTTCATCTTGACTATCAAGGTGGACAAATGTTGATCGATTGCGGTTGTTCCAGCCTGATTGGCATGCAGCGCTGTGGGGTTATTCCGGCCGCGATAGATACGGTTGTTATCAGCCATCTTCATGGGGATCACTTTGGCGGCATTCCCTACTTGTTACTGGAAGGGATGTATGCCAGCCAGCGGACCAGGCGATTAACCCTGATTGGTCCGCGTGGTCTGCAACAGCGGGTCGAGGCGGCTGCCGAAGCACTCTATCCGGGAATGATCGGTAAAAAAAGATCCTTCCCGATTAACTATAGATTGCTTGATCCAAAAAACTCTTTACAGGTCAATGGAGCACAAATTGACTGTTTTCGGGTCAGGCATGGTCGAAGTCAACATGTTTACGGGGTGCGCGTTGAGATTGGCGGAAAGGTGATCAGCTATACGGGGGACACCGAATGGACTGATAACCTGATTCCTTTGACGCGTGGAAGTCATCTTGCGATCGCCGAATGTTTTGCCTATGACGTGCCAATCCCCGGACATCTCGATTATCAGACACTGTTGCAACACCATTCGCAGTTAGGATGCCGCAAGCTGGTGATCACACACATGGGTCCAGAAATGTTGTCACGCCTTGATCAGCTTGATATGGATACCGTCAGCGATGGAGAGATAATCGAGGTTTAATCAAGGGTTGAATTCCCCGCGGCTTGCCGTGTTAAGCACGTGTAGGATGGGTACCGCCCAGCTTACAGAATTTCGATACCCCGAAGCTTGCTGCGCGGAGTCGTTCAATTGACACCCCTCCTCAAGAATATTACATGTAATTTTTGCCAAACAGCGGGTCGAGTACCGGCCAACGATCTGACTCAATTGCTGCGATTTGACCTTGTGTTTATAAATGGCTGATCGGAATAGCTGTTACCTCTTGCGAGAGGGGTACTGGTTTTGCAACAAAACTCAGCACAACCCCTGATCCGATGTTTTTACCCAGCTTTTTGAGAACATGAAAATCTTTGGAGGCCGTGCGAGAAGGGGTTCCCGTCTTTTTAAATTCAACCGGATACAGAGTGTCACCAGATTCAATAATCAGATCAACTTCTTGCTGATCCAGATCCCGGTAATAATATATGTTGGCGGTTTTTCCGTTATGCCAATAGCTTTTCAGGATTTCACCGACAAGAAAAGTTTCAAGAATGGCTCCCGACATGGCTCCTGCCTCTAAAGCCTTAAACTCGGTCCATTTGGTCAGATAGCAGCACAACCCTGTATCCAGGAAATAGAGTTTGGGCGTTTTCACCACTCTTTTGGTCAGATTGTTATGGTACGGTCGCAATAGATAAACCAGCCCGGATGCCTCCAGCACAGACAACCATGCCTTGGCGGTTTTACTATCAATATCGACATCTCTGCCTAAATCGGTATAGTTAAGGAGTTGACCGGTTCTGGCAGCGACGGCTCCCAGAAATTTATGAAAAGAGATTTCATCGGTAATATTCAATACGTCTTTAACATCACGTTGAATATAGGTTTGGATATAAGAACGATAGAAAATATCCCAGGTCTCACTATAAGCATTGGCTGCGGGAAATGAACCTGTCCAGATTTGCTTATAAATATCCATGAGTGACATCGATTTTACTGCGGTATGATTGTCCCGTTGAAGCCACTCACTGTCAGGCAAAAATGGCTTGGAATCCCCTCCACGTTGATCGAGTTCAGCAAGAGAAAGACCCAATAGATCCAGAACAGCAACTCTGCCAGCAAGACTTTCGGTTATCCCATTCATCAAATGGAATTTTTGCGAACCGGTCAGCCAGTACATCCCCTTTTTCTTCTCTTTATCAACAGCTAATTTTATATAACTGAACAGTGCTGGTGCGTATTGGACTTCGTCTATAAAGAGGGGTGGTGGATACGTCTGAACAAACAAACCGGGGTCGTTCTGGGCGAGAGTACGAGCATCCAGATCATCCAGGGTTACGTAGTTACGATCACTATCGCTACACATCTCAAGCAGTGTCGTTTTCCCAACCTGTCGTGGGCCGGTAACAAGTAAAACAGAAAAACGGTCATTAACTTGTTGAATAATCGGTGCCATAGTGCGCTGATACATTATTGCCTCGTTTAATATGGAGTATGATTCCATATTAAACGAAAAACGAGTTCATACAACAATAAAGTTTGTCTTAATCGAAAATTATCCTTAAAACACTAAAGCAGCAGCGTCCCGAACCCCCACAGCGTCCCGAACCCCCTTCGCACCCCACTTGCTTGTTATGTGCTTTTACTTGTGGTACAGTAAAACGTACATGTACTAAAAGGAGAATTTATATGGAAGCTATTTCGTATACCAAGGCACGTGGCAATTTAGCAAAAACAATGGAAAAAGTATGTGAAGATCACGATGCTGTTATTATAACGCGCCGAAATGAAAGTTCGGTCGTTATGATGTCTCTTGAAGATTTCCAAGCTCTTGAAGAGACTGCGTATTTGCTGAGAAGCCCTAAAAATGCTCGCCGCCTTCTGGAATCAATTGCTCAATTGGAATCAAATGGTGGCACCGAGCGAGATTTATCCCTGTGAAACTCATATTTTCTGAAACTGCTTGGGATGATTATCAATATTGGCTAAAGACTGATAAAAAAATCCTCAGACGGGTGAATGCTTTGATTCAAGAGATACAGCGTTCCCCTTTTTCTGGTATCGGGAAACCAGAAATGCTGAAGCATGGCTTATCGGGCTACTGGTCTCGGCGAATTAACGACGAGCACAGAACCATTTACAAAATTGAGGCTGATTCTGTTTTTATTGCTCAGGCTCGTTATCATTACTGATTTTTGACCCTGACCTTTCATAACGATTCGCTCTTGGCATAAAACCTTCCCCCTCCGATAATAATTATTATAAGTCCATTTTTGTCCCAAAAAATTGGCCTATAAGTCATTTCAAGGGAGTAAAATACGTATTAATAACTGTAATTCCAGGAGCTTACCTTGGTCCGACCCGCTTGTGCACATTCCCGCTTGTGCACATTCCCGCTTGTGCACATTGAGAATTTGGTTATAAAAACTAGAGCCAATGTTGTGTATAATGCCCGACTCTTTCTCGCATTAATCTGCTAAAGGTCACATATGGTAACCGCAAATTCAAAAGTGGGGGTCAGGTCT
>LLYT01000053.1 GCA_002049545.1 Deltaproteobacteria bacterium tcs-42
CTGATCAACCGAACCATTTTGATTGACTCCCGCCTGTTGCCGGAAATTTTGCAGCGGAAGTTGTTCTTTGCCTGACGAAACTTGCTGACTGGCAGG
This sequence comes from Deltaproteobacteria bacterium tcs-42, assembly GCA_002049545.1. Lineage (GTDB taxonomy): Bacteria > Desulfobacterota > Desulfuromonadia > Desulfuromonadales > Geopsychrobacteraceae > Desulfuromusa. The sequence goes on from LLYT01000053.1 coordinate 97, forward strand.
GCGCTGTTCTGGCCGTGGTTTAAGTAATCCGGAAAAACGAGGATCCATCTCCTCTGCCACATCGTCCATCATGAAAGGGACTTCTTCGGCTAGTTGTTCTCCTTCGGCAACCATCGTTTCACCGCCAACCTCTCTCTGAGCGACAACTGAATCGAAAGCCTTTTGCAGAATTTTCCGCGCCTGAGCCAGATTTTCTACAGCTACAGGGGCCATATTGTGAGTCTGCGATCGTGGTTCTGCCAACCTGGCAGCTGCCAATTCTGAATTTTCCAGCAGCACCGCTTCATCAGTGCGTTGGTCTTCAATCTGAGTTATCACTTGCGCCAACAGACCTTGATTACCGGAATCCTGATTCAAAGATTGCAGCTCTGCAACAAAATCGGACAAATCAATGCCTGCCAGAACTTGCTCACCGTGAAGCCCTGACGATTCAAGTTGCTCAACCAGATCGGTCAACAACTTTTCAATACTGTCGGAACTTTCTGCATCCTCAATTGTTTCTTCGGCGACCATCGCTTGCATCAAATCAACCAGTGTCTGTTGCACTTTGACTTGCGTTTGCGGATTCATCTCAACGTCGGCCTGATGACTGTTTTCAGCAACAACTTGATTCGCAAGTCCCTTCTGTCCGGTTCCCTTCTGCTGCTTTGCCGTTTTATCGTTGTGGGCAATAACTTGCCCCTCACGTGCACTTTCGTCAGATGCCGGTTGTCTATCGACAGATTGCCCTTCACCCTGCTGCTTAACCTGTTGTTGCTCCTTCAGCACTGTGCCGAATTGTTGTTCGTTATGCTTCGTTGCTTTTGCCGGAGCAACTGTATCTACAGGCTTCTTTCCCATGTCGATCATCGATAATGCATGCATTTGTTTCACCTCCTTTCGTTTGGATTCATTTTCGAAGCAAAGCTAATACCCCGATTGATCCTTCACCGGTATTTCGGTAAAAGCTTTACTCAATTCTGTCGCGGTTTCTGCATCGAGGCTGTCAAGAATTTTGCCTGCAGTTTTTTTCTTAATACCCAGCAACAGTTCAACTGCCAATTGATAATCAAGGGCCTTAAGCAACACTGCCGCTTTTTGTGGGGTCATTTTTTCATAGATTCTGCTCAGCTCCCCGATTCGCTCCCCTTCTGCTTCATCTTTACGATCAAGTAACTTGACCAGCTCATTGCGTAATTTCTGCATCGCCTCGAGCTTCTTATCGACCTCCATCTCCAGGGTCTTTAGCTCCATTTCCCGGGCATCAATTTTTTCTTCCACCTCGTCCAGTTTGGCATATTCATCTTCGATTGATACCAGAATACGGCGCTCCTCAACGGATGAAATATCCTTTTCATCCACCAGAGCCGACTCTGCTCCACACAGAGCAACAGAACAGATCAGGGTGGCCATTGTCAGCAATATCGTTCTCAGAATCATGAGTTATTTCCCTTGTTTCGCAGACTGACCTCATCCAGCATCTCGCGCTCCTTGCGCGACAGTTCCTGCTGGTATTCCGCTTCTTGTTTTTCTTTTAATTTTTCCATAACCTGCCGTTCACGGGCGGCATGAAGAAGTTCCTCACGCTCGGAAACGATGTGTCGTTCCAGCCGTTGCAAGCGGATCTGGAGATCTTCAATCAAACGCCGGCAATGGTGAATCTGCGATTCATAAAGATCGATTTCGGCAACCGCCAGCCCCTCCTTCTGCCGCTTCTTTAACTCGTCGTCATGTTGCTGCAGATGAACCTGTTGCTGTTGCAGCTTGGCTTCCAGTTCGCCCTGCTCCTGCAAACTGGCAGCCAGGACCTGTTGCGCCTGACCTTCAAGAGATTGGCGGTAATTCAACACCGATTGCAATTTAAATTTTCCCGCCATCTATGCTGGTCTCACAATAGTCATCACCTTGCCCCCTGACGGCGATCCTGTAGCAATGCCGTCAACTCTTCCAGGGTTGTATCCAGATCAACAGCATCGTTCATCCCCTGACGCAAAAACTCGTTGATGGCTTCGATCTGGGAGATGGCGTAGTCAATTTTACCGTTGCTTCCTTCGACATAGGCGCCAATGTTGATCAGATCCTCCGCCTCTTTGTAGGTCGCCATAACTTCCCGAACCCGACCACTGAGTTGTATGTGTTCAGGGCTGACGATATCCCGCATGACCCGACTGTTGGAATTGAGGATATCGATAGAAGGGTAGTGGTTGCGAGCTGCCAGATCACGTGACAACACAATATGGCCATCAAGGATTGATCGAACCGCGTCGGCAATCGGTTCATTCATATCATCCCCTTCAACCAACACTGTATAGAGGCCGGTGATGCTCCCTTTCCCTTTAAAACTTCCGGCTCGTTCCAACAGCTTTGGCAACGTGGCAAAGACCGATGGAGTATAACCTTTGGTTGTCGGTGGTTCCCCGATTGCCAGCCCCACCTCGCGCATCGCCATAGCAAAACGGGTGACGGAATCCATCAACAGGAGCACATTCTTCCCTTGAGCACAAAAATATTCAGCAATCGTCGTGGCAACAAAAGCGCCACGCATCCGTAACAATGGTGACTGATCCGAAGTTGCGGTAATCACAACAGAACGGGCTAATCCTTCCGGACCAAGATCCCGTTCAATAAATTCACGAACTTCCCGGCCCCGCTCACCAATCAGAGCAATCACGTTGACATCGGCCTGCGTATGTTGAGCCATCATTCCGAGCAACACACTCTTCCCCACCCCTGAACCCGCCATGACCCCCATTCGCTGCCCCGATCCACAGGTCAACAGGCCATTGATCGCCCGCACACCAAGATCGAGAGGATGAACAATCGGCTTTCGCGCCATCGGACTGGCGGGTAATGCGTAGAGAGGACATTCATGCTCACAAGTCTGCAGCGGTTGTTCATCAAGGGGTTGCCCCAGAGCATCGAGAACGCGCCCAAGGAGATGATCGCCAACCGGGATCGAAGCACTATCGCGCTCCACTTGAATCAAACTGCCGGGACCCAGACCACGAAGATCCCCCAGAGGCATCAGTAGAGCTCGAGAATCGCGGAATCCTACCACTTCCGCCGGCACTGGTTCCCCGCCTCCAAGCGGGATCAACTGACACAGAGTGCCAACTGTTGCCGTCGGGCAATGCCCTTCGACAACCAGACCGACAATCTGGATCACTTTACCACTCACCTTGAGGGGATTGACCGCTTTAACACGTTCGACAAGATCTCTCATCCAGCATCCGTAATCGCATCACTCAAGGCTTGACGAATTGCCTCAAGCTGAGTTTCGAGCGTCGCATCGACATCGCCAAGGTCTGAATCAATCCGACAACCTCCGGGGGAGATTGCCGCATCGGTTTCAATGCTCAGATTTTTCAAGCCACTGATACTGGCGAGAAACAGTGGTTTCTGCCGGGTAACAGTTTCGAGATCGGCAGAATTAATTCGAATCCGGTATTGATCGGAACGCACCGAAGACTGTAAAGCCGTTTCGATAATCGTCACAACAACCTGCGGGTCAACCGCCACTTCTCTGCGAATGATCTGTTCCGCAACAGCCATCACCAGACGCAACAGATCCTGACTGCTGTTTTTAGCCAGAGACTCCCGCAAGCGACTGATCTCTTCTGCCCCCGCAGCTAACGCTTGTGCCGCTGTTACCAGATTTTCCTCTGCACTATCCAGACCTTCCCGTCGCCCACGAGCATATGCAGCTTCAATATCTTTTGCTGAATGATCGGGAGCGGGCGGCACCGCAGGTGCTGAAGCCACAGGCCTCCTGGTAAACCCATCAGCCTCCTGGGGAGGGGTTGGATCTGTCTCACCGAATGATCTGAACTGAAACTCTTTGAGGTCATTGGTTTCGGCACCGCGATAAATCTTAGACAAGCTCATCGCCACCACCACCCCTTCCAGGAATCACAACGCTACCCTCTTCTTCAAGTTTCAGGGCAACCTTGACAACTTCCATCTGCATCGCTTCCACTTCAGAGAGCTTACGTGGCCCCATCGCTTCAAGGTCTTCTGCGATCATATCGGCAGCACGTTGGGAAATATTGCCAAAGATTTTTTCTTTGATCGGATCACTTGCGGTTTTCAACGCCAGGGTCAGCATATCGGTACTGACCTCACGTAAAATTGCCTGCATGCCACGGCCATCAACCGCGACGAGGTCTTCAAAGGTGAACATCCGGCGCCGAATTTCTTCGGCCAGATCGGGATCGGCGGCCTCGATACTGGTCAGAATCACCTGATCTGCCCCTTTGTCCATTTTTCCAAGAATTTCAACCACCTTATCAATTCCACCAACCTGTTTGCGATCCCTTCCAACCACCACACCGACTTCACGTTGCAGAGCTTCTTCAATCTGGCTGATGACGTCGGGAGAAACATTATCGATCCTGGCAATCCGATACATGACATCACCACGCATATCATCGGGCAGTTCTGCTAAAATACGACTGGTATGATCTTCTGTCTGGGTCGACAGAATCAGTGCTATCGTCTGTGGATGTTCGTTTTCCAACAATCCGGAAACCATCCGCGGGTGCATTTTTGAGATGGTCTCCAGTGGTCGCCCTTCGATCCCTGCTGAGACCTGATCAAGCAGATACTCCGCGCGTTGATTATCGGCGCCGCCAAGAATGGCATGCTTGGCAAACTCATCGCCGCGGATATAAACACCGACATCACCACCGCCGCGGACTTCCTTGAACTCTTCCAGAATTTCCCGAGCAAGAGAGGGATCAACATGGTCAATATCCATCATACAACGGCTGATTTCACGGACTTCAGAATCATCCAGAGCCTCAAAAATCTTTGCCGTCGCCTCTTCACCAAGGCAAAGAAGTAACAGCGCCGCTTTTTTTGCTCCAGATAAATGTTTCGCTTTTTTCACTGATCACTCCAAATTTAACGCTGTTTAGCCTGAAGGCTTTGGGGCTGAAAACATTGGATTTTCGGGTCATTCACCCTTCAGCCTGATTCTGTTGCCTCTACCCTTCAGCGGGTTCCTCACGTAACCAGTTTTTAACCACCTGCACCGGCATCATGTCACCACCCAGCACTTCCTGACGAATTTGCGCTAATGGATCGCTCGGGCCACCAAGCAGTGGTGTCGAGTCATCGTCACGCATTTCAGATTCCAGTTCCTCAACAGTTTTCATCGGTTGCGTCTCTTCGGAAACACCACGCAGGGTGCGCATTAAAGGTTTAAGGAACAGCAGGTAAGCGAACAATGAAGCGATCGCCAACAGGCTGTACTTGATGATCGGCATAAATGAATAAATCTTGTCGGTCAACGAGGGTGGTGGCAAAGCTTCATCAACGAATCCACTTTCAAACGGCATGGAAACGACCGAAATCAAATCGCCCCGCGTATCATTAATACCGAGGGCAGAACGAACCATCTGCTCGATTTCAGCCACTTCTTCTGCACTTCGTGGCGTACTGGTTGGACCTTCACCTTCAGCACCGGGAGTCACCCGATCAGCCAGCAGCACCGAAACCGACAAGGTTTTCAAGGTTCCAACCGACTGAACCGTCTTACTGACCACTTTACTCAACTCATAATTGACCGTTTCATCGGAACGGCTGGCGGGAGTCCCTGCCGTTGTCGTTGCACCACCCTCCTGCAGATTGGCGACAACTCCGGGGACGCCACCCGTGGCTTCGGTGCCCCCCTCCTCAGTGCTGGCCTGCTCACTGACGATAACCGCACCTTTGGGGTCGAGAGCTTCTTCAACTTGTTCCCGTTGGTCAAAATCGACCTCGGCATTCACCCGAACCAGAGAATTCCCAGCTCCCAGGGCACGATCCAACAGCGATTGAGCGCGAATTTCCAGCCGTCGCTCCATGGTCTGTTGATAATTCAACATCCCCGGAGTCATCGGCCCGGCCATTTCATCGGCATGACTCTTGGATAAAGTCTTACCGCTGGAATCGACCACCGTGACATTTTCCGAATCCAACCCTTCGACACTCCCGGCAACCAGATGAATCACCCCCTGCAGTTGCGATTCTTTCAGCGAACGGCCCGACGAAAGTTTAACGATAACCGATGCCGTTGCCTGTTGCTGCTGCTCACGGAACAATCTTTTTTCCGGCAAGGCCAGGTGAATACGGGCCGCTTCAACGGGTGCCAGGGAGGTGATGGTCCGCATCAATTCACCCTGAAGTGCACGCCGGTAATTAACCTTCTGGACAAAGTCAGTAGTCCCAAAACTCTGTTTGTCAAAAATCTCAAACCCGACGCCACTTTTAGAGAACCCGGAGCCGGCAAGTTCGATACGTGCCTCGTAAACTTTATCTGCCGGAATCAGGATATCCCGCCCTCCATCTTCCAGACGATAAGGGATTTTTTGCCCTTTCAGCCACTCAACTACCGAAGCGGCATCACGGTTCGGCATGTTGGCAAACAACAAACTGTAGTCTGCCACCTGAGACTGCATGATGATCAAGCTGAACAGAAGAACACTCACCGCCGTAGCCCCGATCAGACTCAACTTACGAGCCAACGACCATTCCATGATCACATCCAGCATATTCTTCTTTTCCGGGGTTGCTTCTTCTTTTATCTCATCAGCCATCGAAATTTTCCTCCAGGATCGATTGCGTTACTCTTGAACTGTTTAAAAATTTGCAAAACTGTTCTGCCATCACACTTGCATGCGCATAATTTCTTGATATGCCTCAACCGCCTTATTCCGAATCTGAACCATCAACCGCAAAGAGATATCGGCCTCTTCCATCTTGATCATCGCTCCGTGCAGATTTTTCGTATCCCCTGCAGCAATCTGTTCAGCAGCACGATCAGCACTGATCTGAGCCTGATTAACTTCGGCGATAGAGGTTTTCAACATTTCACCAAACTTGTCTCCCATCTGCTGAACCGGAACCGTTTTAGGTTGGGACAGCCCCTTTAGATGGGCATTCATCGTTATATCACCAACACCATTCATGATTGACCTCACTTCCCTATTTCAAGTGCTTTTAATGCCATTCGTTTCGCAGATTTAACGACTGTGACGTTTGACTCGTAGGCCCGTGATGCAGACATCATGTCGGCAGTTTCTTCGACCAGACTGATGTTCGGCATAGCCACCTGACCCTGCTCATCAGCATCGGGGTGCGATGGTTCGTAGACCATTCGTGGGGGCTGATTACTGGCTTGAATCTGAGATACCTTGACTCCCTGCGCAGCATCGCGCATCTGAATATCAAGGGTATTGGCAAACCCCTGCTGGCTACTCTGGAAGACAACTTCCCGCTTCCGGTAGGGACCACCATCCGGGGTGCGCGTTGTTTCGATATTTGCCAGATTGGAACTGATGGCATTCATCCGAATCCGTTGCGCCTTAAGTGCCGAAGCACTGATCTTCATTGTGGTAAAAATGTCCATGAAACCTCCTGGTGCTCTGGTGTACTTTAAACTGCGCAAGGTTGCGCCGGAATTTTGCGTGTCAACAAGGTGCGAAAGTTCAGGGTGTACAAACCACTAACGCCCATCACTCGCTGCAAACTTCAACATCGAAAATTTCTTTTTAATCATCTGACTGGCAGCTTCAAAGAGAATCTGATTCTCTGCCAGATCAAACATTTCATCATCAACCGAGACACTGTTGCCATCACCAAGAGGACTTGAATTGACCTGCTTGGTCAGCGTTCCCTGAACATTGGAAATGCCATTGGTGCCGATCGGAAAGTGCTTTGCATGAGATTTTTGTCCCGCCATTTCCGGGGTATTGATCGCCTTGCGTAAATTGTCTTCAAAAGTAAGTTTTCGTGCTGAATAACCGGGCGTTTCGGCATTTGCGATGTTTCCGGCAATCACCTGCTGTTTTTGCGCACGCAAATCGAGACTCTTCTGCAATACTGCGATCGTTTGGTCGGCTATTCTTATCTCTGCCATGTTTTACTCCTGTCCAGTTTCTGACTCCAGAATACAGAATCTTAACGTTTTTCTTGAATGAGCAAGTCCTGAGCCAACTTTCCCCAGGAACTGCCTCCATCTGTTTCGACCACCCGGTTCAGAAGCTTAAGTGCCTCGTTGCGCTGCTGCTGTCGAAGCAGGATTTGTGCTGTCCGGTAGCGGGCTTGCGACCCGAAATCGGGATCATCATGGAGCTGCCGGTAAATTTTTTCAGCAGCACTATTTTTCTTCAATTGATAGTATGATTCCCCCAGCAGTGCCATTTCTTTGACTTGTAAAGATTGACCACCGCTGGACGCCCTCTCCAGGCTCTCAATGACTGCCTGCAGCTTCCCCTGCCGCCAGTAAATATAAGCAGCACGGATCTCCAGCTCAGAGCTGCTCGGTCGGTTTTCACGGTTCAACCAGGCAAGCAATTGCTCCGGGCGATCTTCACGTTCAAACGCATCGAGCAAGATACCGAATAGCGCACCTCCATCCTCACCCTGTGGAAACTTATCCAGGTAGCGACTGGCATACTGACCCGCTTTTTTATATTCCTTGCGCTTCAGATACGACTGAGCCAGCGGCAGATAGATAAGTTTCTGCTCCTCTTGTCCAGAGGTCCGGTCAAACAGATATAGGAGCACCCGCCCAGCTCTTTCATAGAGTCCAAGGCGATCAAATGCCGTTGCCAGATCGTCGAGGAACCCCTTATTGAAACCACTCCGCAGTAACAACTTGCGATTCTGTTCAGCCAGCACAACTGCCTGTAAATCATTTTTCTCTTCAAGTAATTGATGTACGACCGCTGGCAACTGTTCTAGAAGCAGCAGATCAACCTCCCTGATGAGTTCAGAACTGCTGAATTCGCGGCGAAAACGCATGAATTCAGCAACACTTTCCCGATGATCACCCAAGAGATAAAGTGCCAGAGCACTTTTGAATCGACTCTCTTCACGAATCGGAAGAAACTGAGACTTCACTCCGAGCTGCGCATATTCATTGACCGCTTGTGCGATTTCCAATTCGCCACCGTCAATTAATTTGTGATCGATCAGGCGGAGTTCAGCACGATCTCCCCCCTCGGTATCAGGACGATCCAGAGTTGCCCGCCGCAAGCCGATCATTCCCCACCGCAGATCCCCTGCTTCATAGGCAGAGGCACCCGCGCCGAATAACAGCAGATCATCCCCCGCCTCCTGGTTAAGGGGGTCAATCAATTTCCGATAGAGCTTGCTGGCAAATTTATAATTTTTATTCTTAAAGGCACTGCAGGCCGCTCGGTTAAGCGAGAAGCGGTAATATTCGAAAAGACCCGGTTCTTCGGCCAACTCCGAATACTCAACCAGCGCTTCATCCAATTCACCTAGACCGGCCCTGGCATCGGTAATCCGCATTTTCAGTGGCACAAGCAAGCTATCGGGCCAATCAAGATCAGCTGTTTGCAGATGCTCAAGTGCGACACGGTCCTGCCCTGAAACCAACGCAGTTTCTGCAAACAGCAGATGGATAAGCGGTCGCAATGGATGATCCTCAGCAAGGTGTGGCAATAGTTGCTGCAGGGTCAGCTGAGCCACGAGAGGTTGACCATCAAGGGCCTGTCCATAAGCTGTCAAATATTCGACACGGGCGTGTTTCGACCCTTCTTTCCGGCGTAAAGAATCAAGCCGGGTAACTCCAGCCTCTGTGGCACCAGTCCGCAGTTGCGCTTCAGCGAGCAGCAGATCGCGCAGATAGAGTTGCTGCTGATCCAGGCCAGTTAACCCGGTGGCCGTCTGGATCAAACTGAGATACATATTATTGTCCCCATGTTGCTGTAACAACCAGAGAGGACTCTGATCATCTTCGATCAGCCCGGGAAGTTGCGGCAGGGTAAAGTTGAGAGGAAGTTCAAGCTTCCAGTAGGTCCGATAATCGCGGAAAAATTCATTCCAACGACCTTCCCAGGGAGATTTCAACTGAAATTTCGCCGCTCTTCGACCAGCTTTTCGTGGTGGCATATCCGAGATTTTAAAAGACACAGCCGGGCGAGCCGCACTATCAGAGCCCCAGTAGATATCCATAACCACTTGAGACCCGTTTTGCCGGGGTTCGACGACAACCTTTCCGGGATGACGACGCAGCAGAATCGACACCAACAACCCCTCCGATTTTTCTGTCAGCTTAATTTCAACCACCTTCTCGTCTTCCGGTAGACGGCGGAAATCGGGAGTAAGCTGCACATTGTTCAGCAACAGATCAACTCGCTGTCCTGAATGTTCGGAAGTAAACTCCGGCAAACTGGAGAAGTTAAATATCATCCGGGTAAAACCGGGATTTTCCTGTTTCTGCATATCCAGCAAGGTCATCGATTCGGCACCCTGAACGGTCATTGTCACACTCATAAAGAACAGCAATAAAAGCAGCAGTAACCCGATGATTTTTACGATTTGCATTGGCTGTCGCATCCACGCCTCCGGTCGTTATTATTCTTCCCCGGACAGGTTCATAGGCGAAAACTGTGCCAAGACTACTTCCGCATCCATAACCTACTGAAATTCAAATGTTTATTTCCTGGTACAATCAAGTGGTCAAGTTGATCTGATCGGTTGGTCAGAAGAAAAGACGTGATTTTGACAAGATTTGTAATGAAGTCGAAACGCCGCACAACAATCCAGCCAAGCATCGCCCGGCGACCGATCTAGTAAACCATCATGAAATTTTTGGTTGACTAAACAGGTGATTATCGGCATTATCCCCACCGCAAACACATCATTCAATATCGACCAAGGGGCAACCAAGGTCGATGCCGGAACCCTGGCAATCATGAATAATGCCCTGATCCCCGCAGGACTGGTTGTCAACCTGGTAATCTGGAATCGCGACGCTAATCTGGTTCGTCTCTGCCTGGGCGGGGCAGTGCTCCTCTTTTCCTTGCTGTTGCATGAATACTGGGGCAAACAGCAGAAGCTCAAGCCACAAACAAGTTAAACTTAACCTATAAGGCCATAATCGGAGCATTTCTTCTATTTCCAGCCGCCTCGCTGAGCCTGTTCTGTTTTGGGTTGTGTGGAACGGTTCTCCGGTTCGTCTGGTATTATCAGGGCCTTCGGCGAATCGGTTCGACTCGAGCCGGACAGTTTTCAATTTTGTCCCAATCTGTGCCATCCTCCTCTCGATGAGCCCTTGACCACCTCACTTCCGATTGGTGTTTTTCTGGTCAGTAGCCTGACCAATCGTCCAACAAAATAATCGATCAGTGATACGCACATCGGCATAAATCTGTTAGAGTATGACCAACAGGCAGCCTGTATATATTTGTACAGGCTGTATTCGGCCAGCCATTTGACACTTTGAGGAGGGATTGATGCCAGAGAAGCAAGATCGTCCTATCGTTTACCGCTATGTAAGTCATCTCGTTAAAGATACCTTTGCGCTGGTTCTGGCCGGTGGCCGGGGGAGCCGGTTGCATGAACTTACAGAATGGCGAGCCAAACCGGCTGTCTATTTTGGCGGCAAATATCGCATTATCGACTTCCCCCTTTCCAACTGTGTCAACTCAGGAATCCGCCGGATCGGGATTCTCACCCAGTACAAATCACATTCATTGATTCGTCACCTGGTTCGTGGTTGGAGTCATTTCAAAAAAGAATTGGGGGAATTTGTGGAGGTCCTCCCGGCCTCACAACGTTTCTCTGAAGAGTGGTATCAAGGGACCGCAGATGCCGTATATCAAAACCTCGATATTATTCGCGCCGAAAAACCCAAGTATGTTCTGATCCTTTCCGGTGATCATGTTTATCAAATGGATTACCGTCCGATGCTCATGGAGCACGTCGCAAAGGGGGCGGATATGACCGTATCGTGTCTCGAAGTTCCCATCGAAGAAGCGGCTGGTGCATTCGGGGTTATGACCGTTGATGAAGACAGCCGTATTTTGCGGTTTGATGAAAAACCGGAGCATCCGTCGCCCATCCCCGGCCAGCCCGAAACAACCTTAGCCTCGATGGGAAATTATATCTTTAATACCGAATTTCTTTTTGAGATGCTCGATAAAGACGGTAGAAACCCCGATTCTGAACACGATTTTGGAAAAAACATTATTCCCGCAATCGTCGATAATCACAACGTGTACGCCTATCCGTTCCGCGACCCGGAAACAAATCGGATGGCCTACTGGCGCGATGTTGGCTCTCTGGATGCCTTCTGGGATGCCAATATGGAATTGATCTCACCCAATCCAGAACTGAATCTATATGATGCTCAATGGCCCATATGGACTTATCAGATGCAACTGCCACCCGCCAAATTTGTTTTTGATGATGATAACCGTCGCGGCATGGCTGTCGATACAACCGTATCTGCCGGATGCATTGTTTCTGGCTCTCACTTGAAAAAAACACTCCTGTTCTCAAATGTCCGGGTTCACTCTTATTCAACCATCGAAGAAACCGTTATTCTGCCGGAAGTTATCATCAATCGCCACTGCAACATCAAACGGGCGATCATCGACCGGGGCTGTGAAATTCCAGAAGGAACCATCATCGGCTACGATGCTGAACAGGACAAAGCAAACGGCTTCCGGATCACAGAGAAGGGAATTGTTCTGGTCACCCGCGAAATGCTTGGACAACCGGGAGGATATGCCTGATTTCCCAACTGCCTCCCCCTGCATATCAGCCAAAAAGCCAACCTGAAAATTCGGGTTGGCTTTTTTATGGTTGAAAATTGGGGTTCCATCGACAAAATAAACAGTTATAACTGTTTAAAGATATTTTTGGGTGAACTCCTGGTGGACGGATTCTTGACTTTTAAATGCTGGCCTGATCCGACCAAATCGTGAGAAAAACAATGCTCAAGCGTTACCCCTTTATGCCAGCAATTCTGCTGTGATTTTTTCTCATTCAACACCACAGGATAGCCATCCGGATCCTGCAGCCAGAATCAAATTGGATGGCATGATTTTATCCCGCAAAAAGTCAAATTGATTTTCCCCCGGTTTTTGGTCTAAGGTCACAGACTATGATAGAGAAAAACAAGGGTCGAGCATTTCTCGGCTTTGGTGCCAACATTGGAAGTCTGCTGGAAAATTTCCGCCGGGCCAAACACCAACTGGCGAAACATCCACAGGTTGAACACATATCCAGCTCGCCACTCTACCAGACCCCACCAGTTGGTGGGCCAGCTGGACAGCCCGACTATCTGAATGGTGCCATTGAAATTCGAACTGGATTATCGGCGCTTGACCTGTTACAACTCTGCCTTCAGATAGAAGACGATTTCGGTCGGGTTAGAGATCAGCACTGGGGCGCACGGACACTCGACATTGACTTGCTGCTGTTCGATAATCTCATTATCGATGTCCCTCTGTTAACCCTGCCACATCCACGTTTGCACCAGCGCCATTTTGTGCTGCTACCACTGAACGATCTGGCAGCAGAGCTGAATCACCCGGTTTTCAATGAAACGGTTAATCATTTACTCAAAACCCTGCCAGAAACTGACGGCATTATTCAACTGAACGAAACATGGTGATCTGATGATCAAATTGATACTGCTCATTTTATGTGGCTTTATTTTTTACTCGATGATTTCCGGTTTACTCCGCCCGGGAAAATCGAAACGCTCGCAGAATCAGCAGAATGACGGGGAAGTGATGGTCGAAGATCCGCAATGTGGAACCTATATCCCCTTAAGTGAAGCGATTAAAGCCAACATACACGGCAGGCAACATTATTTCTGCTCCAAAAAATGTTTAAAAGAATATAAAAAAGTCCACGAAAAATAATCAATTTCCCCCTATAAGGATTTTCACAATGAAGTTTTTTATCGACACCGCAGATGTCACTGAAATTCGCGCCGCCCACGACTTGGGACTCGTCGACGGAGTGACCACCAATCCCTCACTGATTGCTAAAAGTGGTCGCGATTTTCAAGAAGTTATCAAAGAGATTACCGATATTGTCGATGGACCCGTCTCCGCTGAGGTTATTGCGCTGGATGCAGAAGGGATGCTGAAAGAGGGGCGTGAACTGGTCAGAATTCATAAAAATATCGTGATTAAAGTACCGATGACAACTGAAGGGCTCAAAGCGACCAAGCAATTCAGTACCGAGGGGATCCAAACCAATGTCACCCTGATCTTTTCGTCATTGCAAGCGCTGTTGGCCGCTAAAGCGGGGGCAACTTATGTTTCACCCTTTGTTGGTCGCCTCGATGACATCAGCCATGAAGGGATGGAAGGGGTTGAACAGATCCGGACTATTTATGATAACTACGGCTACACCACCGAGATTATCGTCGCTTCAGTCCGTTCACCGATGCACGTTCTCAATGCCGGACTCATCGGTGCCGACATCTGCACCATCCCCTACGGCGTCATGACTCAGCTGGCGAAACACCCGCTGACCGATATCGGCATCGCAAAATTTCTTGCCGACTGGGAAAAGACCAAATAAAACCATACTTCAAGATTGCGACAACACTACCCGGCTGTAACTAGACGTTTCAGCCGGGTTTTTATTTTCCCAACAAATACCGTACTTTCATCTCCCAAAACTACAACGACGTTATAAAAAATTTCCACCTTTAGGCGGTCAGACCACTTGACAGTCTGCCATCTCTCAGGTATATCGCTGAGAATGCTTTTTTTCGGGGGTCGTAAATAAGTGCGAGCCCGTTTCTATTTCTAACCAGGTGAGGACACGATGAACATTCACGAGTATCAAGCCAAGGCGATTCTGCGCAATTTCGGAGTTCCGGTTCCGGAAGGGCACGTGGTCTATAACAGTAACTCAGCCCGCGACTGGGCGAAACGGTTGGGCGGAGGAGTCTGCGCAGTTAAAGCCCAGATCCATGCCGGTGGCCGTGGCAAAGGGGGCGGAGTCAAAATCGCCAAAACCGCCGACGAGGTTAAACAGTATGCCAGAGATATGTTCGGCATGAATCTGGTCACCCATCAAACCGGGCCCGAGGGGAAAACCGTCAAACGGGTCCTGGTCGAAAAAGGCAGCAACATTGCCGATGAGTTTTACGTCTCCTTCCTCGTCGACCGGGCAACCGACAAAGTCACCCTGATGGCATCAGCCGAAGGGGGCGTCAATATCGAAGAAGTTGCTGAAAAAACCCCTGAGAAACTCTTCTTCGAAGCGGTCGATCCCGTCGTCGGCCTGACCGCTTTCCAGGCACGCAAGGTTGCTTTCAAACTTGGCTTTGAGATCCCGCAAGTCAAGCAAATGGTACCGGTCCTGATGAACCTTTACAAAGCCTTTGTCGAAGCTGACTGCTCTCTGCTGGAGGTCAATCCGTTGATCCAAACCGCCGAAGGTGACATCATCTGCCTCGATGCCAAGCTTAATTTTGATGATAACGCCCTCTTCCGCCATCCAAATATTCGCGATATGCGTGACTACGATGAAGAAGATCCGATGGAAATTGAAGCGGGACAGTACGATCTCTCCTATATCGCCCTGGACGGCAATATCGGCTGTATGGTCAACGGTGCCGGTCTCGCCATGGCAACCATGGATATCATCCAGCACTACGGTTCTTCACCGGCAAACTTCCTCGATGTCGGGGGCGGCGCAACGATTGAGAGGGTCACTGAAGCATTCAAAATTATCCTCTCCGACAAAAATGTCGAAGGCATCCTGGTCAATATCTTCGGCGGCATCATGAAATGTGATGTCATCGCTACCGGCGTCGTTGAAGCCGCCAAACAGGTTGGCGTCAATGTCCCGCTGGTCGTACGACTCGAAGGAACCAACGTCAAACTCGGCAAAGAGATCCTGGCAAACTCGGGTCTTGATATCGTCAGTGCCGATGGCATGGCCGACGCTGCTGAAAAAATCGTCAAAGCCGTCAAGGAGAAATAACCATGAGTATTCTTATCGATAAAAACACCAAAGTCATTACCCAGGGAATCACCGGTGCAACCGGTCTCTTTCACGCTCATGGCGCCAAAGATTACGGCACTCAAATGGTCGGCGGGGTCACCCCCGGCAAGGGCGGCCAGAGTATCGATGGCTTTCCGATTTTCAACACCGTCGCAGATGCGGTCAATGAAACCGGAGCCAACGCCTCGGTTATTTACGTTCCGCCAATCGGCAGTGCCGATGCCATTATGGAAGCCGTTGATGCCGGAATCGAACTGGTTATCTGCATCACCGAAGGGGTTCCAGTCCTCGACATGGTCAAGGTCAACAAATACATGGAAGGCAAAAACACCCGCCTGATCGGCCCCAACTGCCCCGGCGTCATTACCCCCGGCGAATGCAAAATCGGCATCATGCCCGGCTACATTCACAAAGCCGGTCCAGTCGGCGTCGTCTCCCGTTCCGGCACCCTGACCTACGAAGCGGTCTGGCAGCTCACCAGCCGCGATATCGGCCAAACCACCTGTGTCGGCATTGGTGGTGATCCGGTCAACGGAACCAGCCATATTGATACCCTGAAGATGTTTGAAGCCGATCCAGAGACCAAAGCGGTCATCATGATCGGTGAGATCGGTGGCGATGCCGAAGAGCAGGCAGCCGAATATGTCCGTGACCACATGAGCAAACCCGTCGCTGCTTTCATCGCCGGAGCCACCGCTCCCGCAGGTAAGCGCATGGGACATGCCGGTGCGATCATCTCCGGTGGCAAAGGGGACGCAGCGAGCAAAAAAGCATTCCTGCGCGAGTGTGGCATCAGTGTTGCTGATTCTCCCGCCGAAATGGCCGAAGCATTATTGAAAATCTGGCAGCCATAATAAACTGCAAAATATCAGTTTGTAGCTTCAGGGGGGCGGAAATAATTTCCGCCCCCCTTTTATTTGCTCAAACAGTAAAATAACGGTATCCTGACAAAGTTATCCACCAACTCAAGGGATCCCATGTCTGATCAATTTCGCAACCTGCTCGTCATCGATGATGAAGCTTCCATGCGTCATATGTTGCGCCTGGTGCTGGAGCAACACAATTACCGTGTCAGTGAAGCTCAGAACGGGGCAGAGGCGATCAATCTGATCTACAAAGAAAAGTTTGACTTTATCCTCTCCGATATCCGTATGCCCGATATGGATGGCCTGACCTTCCTCGACCAACCGGAAATCCGCTCCCTTGACAGCACCATTATCATGATGAGTGCCTACGGTAGCGTTGATACCGCCCTGGCATGCATGCAGCGCGGAGCGTATGACTACATTTCCAAACCATTTAAACCCGATGAGGTTGTTCTGACGTTACGCAAGGCAGAAGAACGTCAGGAGCTTCGGCAAGAAAATCACGCATTAAAAAAAGCCCTCTCAAAGCAGAAAAAAGATTTTTCTATCACTGACATCATCCATGTCAGTCAGACAATGGGGCAAATTTTAAAACAGGTCCAAACTGCAGCGAAAGCCGAGTCGTCCATCCTGATCAATGGTGAAACCGGAACCGGAAAAGAACTGATTGCTAAAGCACTCCACAGTGAAAGTGGTCGTAAGGGGCAATTTCTGGCCATCAACTGTAGTGCTATCACCCCCGGCTTATTGGAAAGTGAACTGTTTGGCCACAAAAAGGGGGCTTTTACCGGTGCTGATCGGGAAAAACAGGGGTTATTTTCCATCGCCAGCGGTGGCACTCTGTTTCTCGATGAAATTGCCGATTTGCCGTTGGAGCTGCAACCAAAATTGCTGCGGGTTCTGCAGGAAGGTGAAATCAGGAAGGTCGGTGCAACCCGTGCCGAAAAAATTGATACCCGGGTTGTCGCTGCAGCAGGTTCTGATTTACAGGAAGCGGTACAGAATGGTCAATTCCGGCGTGACCTTTATTATCGCCTGGCAGTTGTCGATATCAACCTGCCACCGTTGCGGAAACGTCCGGAAGATATTGTCGTTCTGGCCAATTATTTTTTAACCCAGCTGTGCAACCGTGAAGGACGTCCGGTACTGCAGTTGAATGACGACGCTGAAAAAAACCTGACTGACTACCATTGGCCGGGCAATGTCCGGGAGCTGGAAAACTATCTTGAAAAAGCACTGATTTTCAGCCCGAGAGAAACCCTGGAACTCCCCCCCTTAAGGATTCGTCAGTCTGCACCGGGTGAATTCAATCGCTCCGAATATTCACTGAAAATCGCTTCTCGCCGATTAGAAGAGGAATACATCCGCAAAGCACTCACCAGAACAGAGGGCAATCGCACCCAGGCGGCCGAGCTGCTGGAAATCAGCCTGCGCTCGTTGATGTACAAGCTGAAGGACTATGGGATCGATTAAGTTGCAGCAGAAGAGATCGCGATTACCGTAATGGTGAAAAAAGTCGTCAATGTCATCCGGGACGAAAAATTCGGCTGTAATTTCCCCCCTTCATCTCCTTCCCGCAACAGGGAAATTGCCACCGCAGCCAGATGACTGCAATAATTCCCCTTGGATTGCTTTCTCTTACAACAGGTACAGTAATATTGATCAAGCTTGAAATCCCGGATTTTCCCGGAGTTCCCTGATAAACCGATCATTGCCTTGCCATGAGAATTATTGCCGTTAAACAGCCCGCCACCAAAATTCCGGAACAATAGTATTGCCGATAATTCCGTAGATATAAGAGTCCATCCCCGATCAAGGTCTTGCTCTTTAAACCATGGACTAAGGGTATTTTTGTAGGAAAAGGGGAGGCGTTTCATAGATCGATAGTCACCTGAAGAAAAGGGGCGGCAAGGAGTTCCACTACGGGGATTTGCGTATAGATATCACGATCCGGTTCTAGTGTCGTGTCACCCATGAAGTGTCGGTCCTTGCTGGTTCTTTGACGCATCAACTGCGTTACGTATTCCGCCATCTCATGCACGACACGACACTAGCAGGACATTTTTGTCAAATCAAAACCGCTGGTGGCAATCTTCATAGTGGCCTCCTCGCGATTCTTTTGAGGTTTGCGCAAAAACTCATGGGATGGCGTCACGACAAACAAAAGCCCCCGAGTATTTCTGTCTATCATCTGCTGTGATTGCAAAACAAAAGAGAAACGTTGACAATCCCGGGAGTTCACCCCTTATCCAGCACTTCGTGGACTTTCGAGGTCAGCTCTTCATAGGAGATAGGCTTCTGCAGGAAATGGGTATCTGCCTCAACCACACCCTGTTGGGTGATGATGTCAGCGGTATAGCCGGACATGAAGATGACGTCCATCTCGGGACGAATCCCCAGCAGAATGTCCCGCAGATCTTTGCCATTCATCTCGGGCATGACAATATCTGAGAGCAGCAGGTGGATGGGGTCGGGATGCTCCTTTGCCAAAGCGATGGCTTGAGCGCCGGTCAGAGCCTCCAGAACCTCATAACCACTCTCCTGCAGCATCGCCTTGATCATATCAAGCAGCATCTGATTGTCTTCAACCAGCAGAATTGTTGCTGAGCCATGCTGGATTTCTGTTGTCGGGGTCTCCTGCCGGGTCTCTGACTTCACCGCTATGCGCGGCAAATAGATATGGAAAGTCGTCCCCTTTCCCGGTTCGCTGACCACGTCAATGAAACCCTGATTCTGCTTGATCGCTCCATAAACAGACGGTAACCCCAAACCGGTCCCCCGACCCAACTCCTTGGTGGTGAAGAAGGGCTCGAAAACCTGCTTCAACTGATCCTGATCGATGCCATGGCCATCATCGGCAATCGACAGGCGGACATAATCTCCCGGTGGGAGTTCAAAATCAACCTTCTGTTCCTCCGCGGCGATGGAGCAGTTCCGGGTGGCTATGGTAATGGTCCCGATACCGTCGATGGCATCCCGGGCATTGACACAGAGGTTGGTAAGAATCTGATCGAGCTGGGTAGAATCCATCCGGATCGACCAGAGATCGTCCCCGGGTTTCCAGGACAGCTGGATCGACTCCGTGATCAGGCGCTGCAGCATATTGAGTGTGTCTGCAACCGTCTCGTTCAGGTTGAGAATCTCGGGGGCAATGGCTTCCTTGCGGGCAAAGGCCAGCAGCTGCCGGGTCAGATCGGCGGAGCGTTCGGCGGCGGTTTTGATCTCATTCAGATCCCTTACAGAGGGATTGTCCGCATCCATCTTCCTCAAGGCCATTTCCGTACGCCCGAGAATGATCCCAAGCATGTTGTTGAAATCATGGGCGACGCCGCCTGCCAAATGGCCAATGGATTCTATCTTCTGCGCCTGCTGGAGTTGCTCATTGAGTTTTTCCCGCTCGGCTTCGGCCTGTTTGCGCTCGGTGATGTCATGTATAACGCCAGATACTTTCAAAGGATTTCCGTTATCATCCTTCTGTAGTATTGCTTGTGAATGAACAAAGCGCGATTCACCCGTATCTTTAGTGGTGACTTCAAATTCAACATCATACGGTTTTTGTTTCTCGATAAGATCCATAAGAGCTTGAGAAACTCTATTGAGATCCGGCATGCAGCTATCAACTTCTTCGGGGGTAAAACTTTCGGAATTCATATCCAAGCCATAGATGCGTTTTGCTTCATCGGAACCCAAAAATTGTGTAGTTTGAAGATTATATTCCCAATTGCCAACCTGGCCAATTTCCTGAGCTTTACGGTATCGTTCTTCGCTCTCCCGTAGAGCTTCCTCCGCTCGCTTGCGCTCGGTGATGTCGGTATGAGTGCCGAACACCCAAAGTGGTTTGCCATCCTCGTCTCGGGAAATAACTTTGCCCCGGTCAAGGACCCAAATCCAATGCCCATCTTTATGCTTCATACGACTTTCGAAATGGTAATAATCCAAGTCACCTTTAAAATGTTTTTCCAGTAATTCATTACTTTTCTTCAAATCATCGGGATGGGCAAATTTCATCCATGTTTCTATCGATACTGGTGAAATTTCATAAAGGGAATAGCCAATAATATTGGCCCATTTTTCATTGAAAATGGTTTCTCCGGTCTGTACATTCCATTCCCAGGTTCCCACATTTGTCCCCTCCAAGATATTGCCCAATCTCTCCTTTTGAATTTTCAGATTTTTCTCTGCCTGCTTGCGCTCGGTGATATCAATCATGTAACCGATCATTTCAGCAGGCGTGCCCCGCTCATCGCAGTGCACCGTGACGATGTCGCGAATCCAAATTGTTTCGCCGGCCGGGGTCAGGCTGCGATACTCAAAACCATGGTCTTCGCCCTTTTGCATACAGGAGAAACAATAATCGACAGCCGCTTGGCGGTCTTCGGGATGGATGTTCTTTGCCCAGGAATCGAGATCTGTCCAGGATTCCACCGGGAAACCCAGAATCTTTTCCACCTGCCCGCCGACAAAAGTAAACCGGTTGCCTTGCACATCAAACCGCCAGGGAATGACGTTTACGCTATCAACCAGTATTTGAAGATCTTTTTTACTGGCAAGTAAATCTTCCTCACGCTCTTGACTTTTTTGGCGTAACTCTGCCAGTTCAGCAATGAGTTGTTCTTTGGTTTTATCGGTGTCTTTATTCATAACTCAGACCTTCTGCATGATCGGAAATAAAATCACACTTTAGCGTCGGGTGAGGGGAAATCCTGCAGTAACTGCCCCCCCATCCACCCCCTGCTGAGGCTCAGTGCTAAAACGAAAAAAACCGCCAACCAGCTTGATGCTGATTCGACGGTTTACAAGTTTTACCTGTGAGTCTCCCTTTCCACCCTTTCCTCCTAAGCGAAACCAAGTCCCATTCAAACCTTTTTCTGCTGTTGTGTCAAGATTCGACCGGCGACAGATCCCCCTTGTAACGGGCAGAAAGCAGGCATGTCACAAATGTATGAGATTTCGAGGTTGGCTGAATAATATCGTGCGGCCCTTTACCGATTTTCTATAGCAACCCCCGGTCGGCCAGACTGACATAAGCCCCGTTACCGATAATAATATGATCAAGAACCCGTACCCCCATCAAATCACCAACCTGTTTGAGCCGCTCGGTGATTTCGATATCTTCTCGGCTGGGGGCCGGGTCACCGGAGGGATGATTGTGGACAAAAAGAACGGCAGCGGCAGATTCGCGCAGAACCGGAGCAAACACTTCACGGGGATGGACAATACTGGCACTGAGACTCCCTTCGGATACTTGCACCTCTTTGATCAGGCGATTTTTGGCATCGAGGAGTAAAGCGAGAAAAACTTCTTTGCGGTAATCACAAAGTCGTTCATGGAAGTGGAGGAACACCTCCTGTGACGAGCTATAGGGTTGTCCGGCCTCTAAACGCTTATCGCCAAAACGTCGGGAAATTTGAAACAGCGCTTGAATTTCAGCCGCTTTTGCCGGGCCGATCCCCGGCTGTTGACAGAGCTCGCTGATACTTGCTGCCGCCAATCGGCGCAGAGAACCAAAGCGAGCCAACAAACTCCGTGCCAGATCGACCGCACTATTCTTGCTTGACGAGTCACCAGTCCGGATAATCAGTGCCAGCAATTCAGCATCGGTCAGCTTATCGGCCCCGGCCGCGAGTAATTTTTCCCGTGGACGTTCATCCGCAGGCCAATCCTTGATCCGGCGCATATTTTCCCCTCCTGTTGGTAGTTTGCAGATTTGTAACTATTCACCACCACGACTGATCAGGGGCTTGTGGTACCCATGGAAGGTCACCTCTCGCCATGGACGGCGCAAAGTGGCCCTTGGAATGGGTGCCTCAAGGCATTGCTGAACAGTTACGCAGATTTTTACTGAAGAGCCCCGTTTTGAGCTAATAAATCTGCAATAGCTTCAGCCAGTTTTTCGTTTCCGTGACGGTTAAGATGGATCGGGTCACTTTTAAATCGCTTATCTGCAAGTAAT
>LLYT01000054.1 GCA_002049545.1 Deltaproteobacteria bacterium tcs-42
ACGGACGGCGACAGTCGAACGGCCATGGACGGCGCAAAGTGGCCCTTGGAATGGGTGCCTCAAGGCATTGCTGAACAGTTACAATAAACAAAAGAAAAGGTTCATATTTTGAGTATAACGGCGATCAAAGGGATGAATGATATTTTGCCCGGAGATGTTGAAACCTGGCAATTTCTGGAGCAGAGTGCCCGTGAGGTATTCGGCCTGTATGGATTTTCTGAAATCAGGACACCGGTGTCAGAAAAGACCGAACTGTTTTGTCGTTCCATCGGTGAAACAACCGATATCGTTGAAAAGGAGATGTACACATTCAATGATAAGAGTGAGAACTCTTTGACGTTACGCCCGGAAGGGACTGCGCCAGTGATGCGCTCCTTTATTCAGAATCGATTACACAATCTCGATCCCGTTTCCAAACTCTACTATATGGGGCCGATGTTTCGCTATGAACGTCCGCAGAAGGGTCGCTATCGCCAGTTTCATCAGCTAGGTGCTGAGGTGATTGGGGTTGAAGACGCAAAAATTGATGCTCAGGTTCTGGCGATGCTGCATCAATATTTTGTCCGGATCGGGATCGATACAGTCTCTCTGCAAATCAATTCACTGGGTTGCCCGGAGTGCCGGCCTGACTATCGACGTGAACTGATTCGTTATCTGGAAGCTCGTTTAGACGACCTGTGTGAGGAATGTCAGCGCCGATACCAGACCAATCCACTCCGGGTGTTAGATTGTAAAGCGCAGGGATGTCGGTCGGCGACTGTTGATGCCCCTTCGGTTCTTGATCATTTGTGCCCTTCTTGTGATGACCATTTTGCTCAGGTTAAATACTATCTGGAGGCACTGGATATACCGTTTGAAATTAATGCTCGAATGGTGCGGGGATTGGATTATTACGTACGCACCACTTTTGAACTGGTGACTGATCAATTGGGATCTCAAAATGCCGTTGCCGCCGGAGGTCGCTACGATGGCCTGGTCGAAAGTCTGGGTGGCCCGGCACTGCCGGGGATTGGATTTGCCATCGGGTTGGAGCGGCTGGTGTTGATGAAAGGTGAACAGCGGATCGTTGCGAAAGGGCCGCAACTGTTTATTGCCGCTGTTGGTCAACAAGCGGCTGACCGAGCATTTGTCCTGATGTCGCAGCTCCAAGCGGCGGGGATCCGTGCCGAAATGGATTATCTGGGGAAGAGCCTTAAGGCACAAATGCGCAGGGCGAATAAATTGAATGCTGCTTTCACCCTTGTTGTGGGTGAAGAAGAGCTGCAATCGGGGCAGGCACAACTTAAAAATATGGCTGACAGTTGTCAATCGGCGGTTGCTTTGGATAGCCTGGTGGAAACGTTGACAAGAAACTTGCTCGACAAGTCCAGTTCTGCTTGACCTGCGACTGGTGCAGTACTATAAAATCGGTGGTCGATGCCCTCGCAAGAAAAGCATTGGATGGCTATGCGATAAATTTCGTCCTGAAAAACCAGCGTAACGCCGCAGGGTGGACTTTTTTGCGACGCCATCATGGTTGATCAATCAATTTTTCAGAGCTTGATAGCTCGTTTTGGAGGATTTAGTGTTAAACGATAAACTTGGAAATTGGACAAGGACCCATCGTTGTGGTGATTTGACGGCAGAGCAGATGGGTCAGGAAGTCTGTGTAATGGGTTGGGCACAAAGGCGGCGTGACCATGGTGGTTTGATCTTTATTGATCTGCGTGATCGTGAGGGAATTATCCAGCTGGCTCTTGACCCTGATCGCGATTCTGCCTCTCACAAAAAGGCTGAGCAGGTTCGTAACGAATTTGTCCTGGCAGCCCGGGGGAAAGTGTCGCCGCGTCCCGAAGGGACAGTTAACCCTAAAATGAAAACGGGTGAGGTGGAAATTGAGATCAGCGAGCTGTTGATATTGAACCGCTCCGAGACTCCCCCTTTCATGCTTGATGAATTTACCGAAGTTGCTGAAAATATCCGTTTGAAGCATCGCTATCTTGATTTGCGTCGCCCGGCATTGCAGAAAAATATGTTGATGCGCCATCTGGTTGCCAAGACGGTACGTAACTACTTTGATGGACAAGGGTTTATCGAGGTCGAAACTCCGGTTTTGACCAAAAGTACTCCAGAAGGTGCCAGGGACTATCTGGTGCCCAGCCGGGTCAATACGGGTCAATTTTACGCTTTGCCACAATCTCCGCAACTGTTTAAACAGTTGTTGATGGTCTCGGGGTTTGACCGTTATTTCCAGATCGTTAAATGTTTCCGCGATGAAGACCTGCGTGCCGATCGACAGCCCGAATTTACTCAGCTTGATTGTGAGATGAGTTTTGTCAATCGCAGCCAGGTGATGGATATCATGGAGGGGATGATTGCCAATGTCTTCAAGGAAGCTCTCGATGTTGAGTTGACTTTGCCGATGCCGCGTTTATCCTATGCCGAAGCGCTGGATCGCTATGGCGTCGATAACCCCGATTTGCGTTTTGATATGGAGTTAATCGATATCACCCGGCAAGTTGCCGGATCGCAATTCAAGGTTTTTGCCAGTGTTGCTGCCAGTGACGGGTTGGTTAAGGCTCTCAATGTCAAAGGGTGCGCAACTTTCTCCCGCAAAGAGCTCGATGATCTCACCGATTTTGCCAAAATTTATGGTGCAAAGGGGATGGCATGGGTCAAGGTCACAGAGGCGGGTTGGCAATCACCGATTGCCAAGTTCTTTAGCGCAGAGGAGTTAACTGCCCTGAATGACAGGTTGGGGGCAGAAGTGGGCGATCTGATCTTGTTTATGGCTGACACCCCGGCTATCGCCAATGAAGCTCTTGGTCGACTGCGTGGTCATCTGGGACAAAAACTCGGTCTGACTGACAAAGATAATTATCAGTTTGTCTGGGTCACCGATTTTCCACTATTGGAGTGGGATGGCGAACAGCGTCGTCATATGGCCGTTCACCATCCATTTACGGCTCCCTTGGAGGAAGATATTCCGCTTCTGGATACCGACCCCGGCAAAGCTCGAGCCCAGGCCTATGACCTGGTATTGAATGGTTCAGAGATTGGTGGTGGCAGTATTCGTATTCACGATCAGGACGTACAGTCTCGCATGTTTGACCTGCTGGGCATTGGTGCAGAGGAAGCCCGTGAGAAGTTTGGCTTTTTGTTAGATGCTTTAGCTTTTGGTGCGCCGCCTCATGGTGGTATTGCTTTCGGTCTGGATCGCTTGATGATGATTCTGACCGGTTCCGATTCGATCCGGGACGTGATTGCTTTCCCGAAAACCCAGAAGGCAACCTGTCTGTTGTCTGACGCTCCGAACGAAGTTGACGATAAGCAACTGCAGGAGCTGGGTGTTCGTTTGCGGTCCAGGCAGAAGTAGATAAACAATTCTTTCTCAGAATGTAGGATATAAAAGGATGCAGATGTTTCAACGTCTGTTGTTGATTATCGCTCTTATCATCCTGGTTTCGGCTTGTGCAAAACCGCCTGTCGAAAGTCTGGACGATGCCAGGAGTAGCGTCGCTCGTGCTTATGCCGTGGGTGCAGCCCAGTATGCGCCAGGTGAATTTCAGCTTGCCAACAGTGCATTGCAGGCCGCTGAGCTGCAGGTTGAAAAACGAGAATATAGCAAGGCTGTCCGAACTCTGGAACTGGCTCAACGCTATTCCAGAGAAGCCTTGAGCTTGACCATCGAGCGTAAAGAACAACAGGCGGCAGAGCAGAAAAAAATAGCTGAAGAACAGCGGCTCGCCGAGCTCGCCAGACAACGTGAGTTGAAGCGACAATCTGAGCTGAAAAAACAACAGGAGCGCAAGAAAAAACTGGTAAAGCCTGAACCGAAGAAGGTGGCTCCTGTCGTAGTTAAAAAAGCCCCTCCCGTTGTTGTCGAGCCTGAACTGGTCGACCATGTGGAGGTTCGGGCTGGTGATAACCTGGCAACGATCGCTGCTCGCCCGGAAGTCTATGAAGACGCTTTGCTTTGGCCGCTCATCTATAAAGCCAATCGTGATCAGATTAAAGACCCGAAAGAGATTTTTTCCGGTCAGTCATTAATGATTCCACGCGATAAGAGTCGAGATGAGGCCGAAGCCGCTCGCCAGGAAGCACGCGAGTTGAACCTTTTCCAGCCGTTGGACTAGTCACCTCAATGAGTTGTTGCGAAACCATCATAATCTAAGATCTTCATAATTCTGTTATTTAATTGAGAATCTCCTGCCGGCCTGTGTCGGCAGGAGCCTTTCCTTGGTTCTTCCGCATATAAGCATCTTTTCTGGAAAATAGACCAGAGAACACTTGTTGGAAAAAAACACCCCGAAAATAGTTAGATAGAGATATTATCTGAACGATTGAGATAATTTTACTTTAAAGCGCAAAGGCTCTTGACACCCCCCATGCAGTTTGTATACTGTATACAACGCTAAACAGTGTGTAATTTTCAGTCTATAACATAGTTATATTCTGACCTGAGTGGTTATATTGACATTTAAATTTTAAGGAGAGACACATGGCAAAGATTATCTGGTCCGAGATTGATGAAGCACCGGCATTGGCAACCTATGCTTTTCTGCCGATTGTTCAGGCCTATTGCAAGGGAAACGGCGTCGAAGTTGAAACTACGGACATCTCCCTGTCTGGACGCATTCTCGCAAACTTTCCGGAGAATTTGACCGAAGAACAGAAGGTTGCCGATAATCTGGCAGCACTTGGTGAGTTGGTTCTTAAGCCGGAAGCCAACGTTATTAAGCTGCCAAATATCAGTGCTTCAATCCCTCAGCTGCAGGCAGCGATTGCCGAGCTGCAGGAGAAAGGCTATGACGTTCCTTCTTATCCGGAAGAAGCTTCGACCGATGCTGAAAGAGAGTTGCAGGCTCGTTATGGCAAGTGTCTCGGTTCTGCTGTAAACCCGGTTCTGCGTGAAGGTAACTCTGATCGTCGTGCTGCTGCTTCAGTTAAGAGGTTTGCCCAGAAGAATCCTCACCGGATGATGCAGCCATGGCCAGCTCCGGGGACTTCCAAGTGCCGTGTTGCTCATATGGATGGTGGTGATTTCTATGAGACTGAGCAGTCAGTCACAATGGACGCTGCGGACACGGTCAAGATTCAGTTTGTTGATGCTGCTGGTAAGGTTGAAGTTAAAAAAGAAGTTGCACTGCAGGCTGGCGAAGTTTTCGATAGTTCGGTCATGAAAGTCAAAGAACTGCAAGGGTTCTACGCCAAGACGGCTCAGGAAGCCAAGGAGAAGGGTGTCCTTCTTTCCCTGCACCTCAAAGCAACCATGATGAAGATCTCCGACCCGATTATGTTCGGTCATTGTGTCAAGGTTTATTTCAAAGATGCACTCCAGAAGCATGCTGATACTTTGACTTCTATTGGTGCCAACCCTAACTACGGTCTTGGCGATATTCTCAGTAAGCTGGACAAGCTGCAAGCCGATAAAAAGGCTGAAATCGAAGCGGACATCAACGCCTGCTACAAAGGTCAAACCGACCTGGCCATGGTCGACTCCCGCAATGGTATCACCAATCTTCACGTCCCTAATGACGTTATCGTCGATGCTTCCATGCCTAACGTCGTTCGTGATGGTGGTTGTATGTGGAATCCGGGTGACGAGCTTCAGGAGACCATCGCTATGGTTCCTGATCGCTGCTACGCCACTATGTATCGTGAGATCTGTGAAGATGCCAACAAAAAAGGTCAGTTCGACCCGGCAACCATGGGTAGTGTTGCCAATGTTGGTCTGATGGCACAAAAAGCTGAAGAGTACGGCTCTCATGACAAAACTTTTGAAGCTCCTGCTAACGGTAAATTCCAGGTTGTGAACTCTGCCGGTGCCGTATTGATGGAGCAGCCTGTCTCGACTGGCGATATCTACCGTTCCAGTCAGACTAAAGATATTCCGATCAAAGACTGGGTCAAGCTGGCGGTTAACCGCGCCAAAGCTTCCGGTGAACCGGCCATTTTCTGGCTTGATGAGAAGCGTGGTCATGATCAGCAGATCATCGCTAAAGTTAACAAGTACCTGCCAGAGTTTGATACTGCCGGTCTTGACCTTCAGATCATGGCCCCGGTTGACGCGATGAAGTTCACCCTTGAGCGGGTCCGCAAAGGTGAGAATACCATCTCTGTGACCGGTAATGTGCTGCGGGATTATCTGACTGACCTGTTCCCGATCCTCGAACTGGGGACTTCTGCCCGGATGCTTTCCATCGTTCCTTTGATTGCCGGTGGTGGCCTGTTCGAGACCGGAGCTGGTGGTTCTGCTCCCAAGCACGTTGAGCAGTTCCTCAGAGAAGGTCACATCCGTTGGGACTCCCTCGGTGAGTACTGTGCACTGGTTCCATCTTTGGAGCAAGCGGCCTTTGCCGATAGCAATCCTAAGGCCGAGGTTCTCGCTGAGACCCTCGATATTGCTATTGGGAAGTATCTTGAGAACCAGAAACTCCCTTCCCGTAAAGTCAAAGAAATTGACAACCGCGGTGGTAGCTTCTACCTGGCTCTTTACTGGGCACAAGCCCTTGCAGCTCAGGACAAGGATGCTGCATTGAAAGAGCGCTTTGCCAAAGTTGCTGCTCAGATCGAGTCGAATGTTGACAAGATCGATGCAGAATTTACCGATTGTCAGGGTTCCTCAGTAGACGTCGGTGGTTACTTCCGCCCTGACCCGGCGCTGGCAGCGAAGGCAATGCGTCCAAGTGCAACATTTAACGCAATTATCGACGCTATGTAATTCATTTATCGGACTTAGGCAGGGTCGGGATAATTTCTTATCCCGGCTCTATTTTGAATTTTCCTAGACAAGGAGAGAGATAATGGCAAGAAATAAGATTTCGTTGATCGGTGGCGGGCAAATTGGTGGTGTTTTAGCTCAACTCTGTGCTTTGCGTGAACTGGGTGATGTTGTCCTGTTCGACATTGTTGAGAATATGCCCCAGGGAAAAATGCTTGATATCGCTGAAGTTGCCCGGGTTGATCAGTTCGATGTAGAACTCAAAGGGACCAACAGCTACGCTGATATCGCCGGTTCCGATATTGTTATCGTAACTGCTGGTCTGCCACGTAAGCCTGGTATGAGTCGTGACGACCTGCTTGGTGTGAATGCCAAGATCATGAGTCAAGTTTCTGAAGGCATCAAAGAATTTGCTCCTGATTCAATCGTTATCATCATCTCTAACCCACTTGACGCCATGGTGACTCTGTGCCAGAAGGTAACTGGTTTCCCATCAGAGCGTATTATTGGTCAGGCTGGCGTTCTCGATTCCAACCGTTTCTGCTCCTTTATTGCCTGGGAACTGGGCGTTTCCGTCCGCGACGTCAATGCGATGGTTCTTGGTGGCCACGGCGATACCATGGTTCCAATCGTTCGTTATGCAAACGTTAACGGTGTACCAGTTATGGAGCAACTGGTCCGTAAATATGGTAGTGAAGAAAAAGCTCAAGAGGTTATGACCGCTATGGTTGAGCGTACCAAAGCTGCCGGTGGCGAAGTTGTTAAGTTGCTGGGTAACGGTTCTGCTTTCTACAGCCCCGCTTCTTCTGCTGTCGCTATGGCTGAAGCTATCTTGCGTGACCAGAAGCGGGTTCTCCCTTCTTGTGTTCTGCTGCAGGGTGAGTTTGGCGTTGATAACTACTATGTTGGTGTCCCTTGTATCCTGGGTTCCAAGGGTGTTGAGGGGATTATTGAGTTTGAACTGGATGAGCAGGAACAAGCTTTGTTCGATCACTCTGTCGCGGCTGTCAAGGGTCTCATCGATGAGCTGCCCACTATCCTGCCTGACCTGGCAGACGTATTGAACAGCTAGACCTGCACAAAAGATAGTTTTATAAAAGCACAGCAGGGGCAATGGAAACATTGCCCTTGTTGTGTGTTAGTCGCAGGGTTTAATGAATGTTGTGTGTACTTTTTTAGCTAAGTTAGTGTCGAGTTGCTTTGTGACGCTAAATAATATTAATAAAATTTGCTTTGCCCTTCATATAGGCTTGCATCGGGTTCACGGTTAGTGCTATATGATTTCGCGTTTAGCAGATAACGATGTTTGATTGCTGTTTTGTACAGCATATTTCTTGAAACATCTCTTTATTAACAGGAGACAGTATGGCAGAGAATGCAAAACTCACAAGTGCTGAGCAGATTGTCGTCAAGTTTACCGGGGACTCCGGTGACGGCATGCAGCTTATCGGCAACCAGCTTACCGCTCTGGCTGCATTGGACGGTAATGATGTTAACTCACTTCCCGATTATCCTTCGGAAATTCGCGCCCCTGCTGGTACTATCGCTGGAGTTTCCGGTTTCCAGATGTGTCTCGGCGATCACAAGATCTACACTGCTGGTGATGCTCCAGATGTTCTGGTTGGTTTCAACCCGGCAGCGGTTAAGCACAGTGCCAAGTTTGTCAAGGCTGGTGGTATGATTATCACCAATTCAGATTCCTTTACCGAAAAAGCTCTTGAGAAGATTGGTTATTCCGGTAATCCGCTTGAAGATGGGACTTTGTCTGGCTATGATGTTAAAGCGATCCCCATGACGACTCTGGTGCGGGAAGCTTTGGCTGAGATGGAAATGCCTATTGCCGCAAAAGACCGCTGTAAAAACTTTTTCACCATGGGTGTTTTGTGCTGGTTGTTCAATAAAAACAAGCAATTGGTCCTCGATTTTATTCAGCAAAAATTTGGCCCGAAAGCCACCAAACCATTGCTCAAGGTTGCTCAAGCCAATACGCTCGCATTTAAGGCCGGTTTGAACTACGGTGAGACCACCATTATGTTCCAGGAGCGTTACGACCTTGGTGCTGCGCAGATTGAAAAAGGACTGTACCGCAATATTACCGGTAATGATGCTGCCGCTCTTGCTATTGCTGCCGCGGGCGAAAAAGCTGGATTGCAGCCATTTATCGGTTCCTATCCGATTACCCCGGCGACCGACTTGCTCCATTATGCATCAGAATTTAAAGATGTTGATCTTGTCACCATGCAGATGGAAGACGAAATTGCCGGTATTTGTACAGCGGTTGGAGCTTCGTGTGCTGGGAATCTGGCGTTTACCACAACATCGGGTCCTGGATTGGCGCTGAAAACAGAAGCAGCTGGTCTGGCTTTGATGTTGGAGGTACCACTGGTTATTGTGAATGTTCAGCGTGGCGGCCCATCAACCGGCCTGCCGACCAAGACTGAGCAATCGGATCTGCTGCAATCCATGTATGGCCGTAATGGTGATAGTTACATGCCGATTATTGCCGCCAACAACCCGGCTGATTGTTTTGATGCAACGTTCCAGGCGGCTAAAATCGCTCTGAAATATCGCACCCCGGTTATCGTCCTGACTGACGGTTATATCGGTCAGGGAAGTTGTCCATGGAAAGTTCCAAAGATGGATGAACTGGAAGACTTGAAACCATATGTTAACTTCTGGATTCCTGAAGCGCATAAGGGTGAGGAATATGTTTCCTACAAGCGTGATCCAGAGACCCTGGCACGTGATTGGGCTATCCCTGGAACAAAGGGTTGTCAGCACCGTATTGGTTCTCTTGAAAAAGACGAAACCGGCGCAGTCAGCCATGATCCGCTGGTTCACCAGCAAATGACCGAATTTCGTAAGGCCAAGGTTGACAACCTGGCTCAGGTACTCCCTGAGGTTGAAGTCAATGGTAAAAAGAGCAACAAGATTCTGGTGATCAGTTGGGGTGGTACTTTCGGTGCAGTTAAGGGTGCTGTTGATCGTTTGATTGCAGACGGTAAGCCTGTTTCCGGAATCAATCTGCGCTGGGTATGGCCGTTCCCACCAAACTTGGGTGAGATCATCAGCCGCTTTGACAAGGTGCTGGTTCCTGAGCTCAATATGGGGCAACTGAGCCTGATGCTGCGAGCCAAGTTCCTGGTCGATGTTCAATCTCTCTCTAAGGTCCAGGGCGACCCCTTCCGTGAGTTCGAGGTTATCGACAAAGTTAACGAAATGTTAGGAGAATAAAACCATGGCAGATACTCAACTAACTAAAAAATATTTTGCCTCTGATGCTGAGGTAAAGTGGTGTCCGGGTTGTGGCGATTTTGCCATTATGAATGCAGTACGTAGCGGTATGGTTGCTGCTGGTAAGCCGCGTGATGAGGTTGCAATCGTTTCCGGTATCGGTTGTTCCAGTCGCTTTCCTTATTACATGGAAACTTACGGTTTCCATACGATTCATGGCCGTGCTGCTGCAGTTGCCTCCGGCCTCAAGGTGGCGAATACCGATCTTGATGTCTGGGTTATTTCCGGTGACGGTGACTCCACAGCAATTGGTGGTAACCACTTTATTCATGCGATCCGTCGTAATTTGGATCTGAACTACGTCATGATCAATAACAAGATCTATGGTCTGACAAAAGGACAATACTCACCGACTTCTGAAGTAGGGCAATATTCTAAAACCAGCCCTTATGGGGTTCTTGATTACCCAATGGATCCTTTGAAAGTTGCTGTCAGCCTGGGTGGAACCTTTGTCGCTCGTGGCATTGATAAAAACATGAAGCTGAATGAAGAAGTCTGTGTGCGCGGAGCTCTGCACAAGGGGTTCAGCATGATGGAAATCTACGCGAACTGCGTTATTTACAATGAAGGTGCCCACGACAAACTGACCAACAAAGAAGAAGGGGCAAATTTCCACATTATCTTGCGTGATGGGGAAAAGATGATCTTTGGTGTTAACAGTCAATACTGTCTGGTTCAGGATGGTTTTGGTGTCAAGGCGGTTAAAGTCGAAAATGCCAATCAGGCCGATATTCTGGTTCATGATGAGAAAGATGCAGAAATGGCTGCTATTCTTTCTGGGATGCGCCCCGATAATGGTTTGCCAATTGCACTTGGGGTTATTTATGCTGATGATCGCAAGAAGACCTATGATGATATGGTTTACGAGCAAATTGACGCTGTTAAGCAGAAGCGTGGCCGTACTATGGATCAGATCATGCAAGAAGGTCATACCTGGACGGTATAATTATTTGACAATTTAACTCGTTTATATTAAGACCCCGGATGAAAAACTTCCGGGGTCTGTTTTTTTTGCCCTCTCATTATTTAACTGAGGAGATAACTGTGAAAAAAGTACTCGTACTGTTGTTGATGTCCACATTTGTCGCTGGTGCTGCATTCGCCGCTGATAAATTAAAGTCTGAACAAGAGAAGCTCAGCTACGCCATTGGTATGAATATCGCGACCAATATGGTGCAACAAAAAGTTGATGTTGATGCCGATCAGCTTGCCGCTGGTTTGAAAGCGGTATTAAAGGGTGAAGAAACGATCATGACCCAGGAGGAAATGGGGCAGATTCTGACCGCTTATCAACAGGAAATGCAGATGAAGCAGATGGCAGAGGCTGCAGCAGCAGCGGCTGCAAACGAAAAGCTGGCTCAGGAATATCTGGAGAAGAATGGCAAGGAAGATGGTGTTGTCACTCTTGAGAGTGGCCTGCAATATAAGGTTATTAAAGCCGGTGAGGGGGCATCACCACAGGCAGATTCGACAGTTCAGGTTCACTATAGCGGAACACTACTGGACGGCACCGAGTTCGATAGCTCATACAAGCGTGGTGAGCCTGCCAGCTTCCCTGTGAATCAGGTTATTCCCGGTTGGACTGAGGCGCTGCAGTTGATGAAGGAAGGTGCTAAATGGCAACTGGCTATTCCAGCACAGTTAGCCTATGGAGAGCGTGGGGCGCCCCCAACAATTCCACCAAATGCCACCTTGCTCTTTGATGTAGAGTTGTTGAAAATATTGTAGAACTGATTTGAAATCTGATTTTATGAGCCCTGCCGGCAGATGTTGGTGGGGCTTTGTTTTTTGTATCTTCAGTCTGCCTTTGGCAGAACCTGACTGACGACGATTAAAACGGTAGTGACGAGTAAAAGTATTTCAAACATGATCAATCTCCAGAAAATAGTTTGTCCCCCTCTGATGACTTCAACTGTACACTGCCAGTGTGACAGAAAAAGTCACACTGGCAGTGAGGCATGCCGCCATTCATGGTCAATGAGATCAATTATGAGACGATCTGCTGATTGACAAAACAGCGTTAAATCGTATACAGTATGCACGATTTCTGCTCATGTTTTACTCTTTGTCAGCGAACTGAAAAGTGCTGATTCATTGTTTATAAGGCAGCTTGAGCTGCAAAACTGATATCTGGAGGAGAGAGATGATCGAAGCTTATCTGAAACAAGAAGAAGAACGGAATGCGCAGGGAATCCCAGCTTTACCACTGAACCCTGAGCAGGCAACAGATCTCTGCGGTCTGCTGCAGAGTCCTCCCGCAGGCAAAGAAGACTTTTTGATGAACCTGCTCACCGAGCGGATTTCTCCCGGAGTTGATCCGGCTGCCGAAGTCAAGGCGGGATTTCTTGCTGAAATCGTCGCTGGTACCAAATCTTCCCCTTTGATTGATAAAGTCAAAGCGGTACAGATTCTGGGAACCATGATTGGAGGCTACAATGTTCAAGCGCTGATCGATGCTTTAGATATTGCTGAACTTGCCGATGAAGCAGCAAAAGCTCTGTCTGGTATGACCTACGTTTACGATGCCGCTGAGCAAGTTATTGACTTGGCTAAAAACAACGCCGCAGCGAAAAAAGTTGTTGAAAGCTGGGCCAATGCCGAGTGGTTTACCGGTAAAGCTGAAATGGCCGAGACCTATACCGTCAAGGTTTTTAAGGTTGATGGTGAGATCAACACCGATGATTTCTCCCCGGCGGGTGACGCCTGGAGTCGCCCTGACATTCCTCTGCATGCTTTGGCCATGGGTAAAACCCGTTTTCCGGGTGGTATCGAAGAGATTGCCAAGTGGCGTGAAGAAGGTCATCGCGTTGCTTTTGTTGGCGATGTTGTCGGGACCGGTTCTTCGCGTAAGTCGGCCTGTAACAGCGTCCTCTGGTGTACCGGCGATGAAATCCCGGCAGTTCCGAACAAGCGTCGCGGTGGTATCATTATCGGTGGTGTCATTGCTCCAATTTTCTTCAATACGGCACAGGATTCTGGTGCTTTGCCGTTGACGATGGACGTTGAGAAAATGAATAACGGGGATGTTATCACCATCAATACAGCTAAAGGTGAAGCGACAAACGAAGCTGGTGAAGTTATCTCTACCTTTGATATTAAACCCGGAACTGTTCCTGATGAGTTTCGAGCTGGTGGCCGGGTTCCCTTGATCATTGGTCGTGCTTTGACCGATCGGGCGCGTGCAGCCCTTGGGATGGAAGCTGCCGATATCTTTACCCCTGCCGATAACCCGGTCCCCAAGGCTGATCAGGGTTACACTCAAGCGCAGAAAATAGTCGGTCGTGCTTGTGGCGTTGCTGGAATTTTACCGGGGAGTGCTTGTGAGCCGTTGATGACCACAGTTGGTTCTCAGGATACTACAGGTCCAATGACTGCTGACGAGATCAAAGAGCTTGCCTGTTTAAAGTTCAAATCACCGATGTTTATGCAGTCCTTTTGTCACACGGCCGCTTACCCCAAGCCGGCTGACGTGAAAATGCACAATACTTTGCCCAAGTTTATTTCTGACCGCGCCGGTGTTCCATTGAATCCGGGCGATGGCGTTATCCATAGCTGGTTGAACCGTCTGTTGGTCCCCGATACCGTTGGTACGGGTGGTGATTCCCATACCCGTTTCCCCATTGGTATCAGTTTTCCAGCCGGCTCCGGTTTGATTGCTTTTGCCGGCGCGCTGGGCTTTATGCCGTTAGATATGCCAGAGTCAGTTCTGGTTCGCTTTAAGGGTGAACTTAACGAGGGGATCACTTTGCGTGATGCTGTGAATGCCATCCCTTACTGGGCAATCAAGCAGGGTCACTTGACTGTACCAAAGAAGAATAAAGTCAATGTCTTCAATGGTAAGATTCTGGAGATGGAAGGATTGCCGAACCTTTCGGTTGAGCAGGCATTTGAGCTGACCGATGCTGCTGCCGAGCGTTCCGCGGCCGCTGGATGTATCAAACTTTCCGAAGATAGCGTTTGCGCTTATCTCCGTTCCAATATCGCCTTGATGGAAAAAATGATCGAAGACGGTTATCAGGATCCACAGACTCTGCGTAATCGGATTGACGCTGTTAAAGAGTGGTTGAAAAAGCCTGAATTGCTTCAGGCCGATGCCAATGCTGAGTACGCTGCAGTGATTGAGATCGATCTGGCTGAAATTACCGAGCCTATCCTTGCCTGTCCAAATGACCCTGATGATGTTAAGCTGTTGTCAGAGATTCAAGGGACCGAAATCAAGGATATCTTCATTGGTTCCTGTATGACGAATATCGGTCACTTCCGTGCCGCTGCGAAAATCTGGGACGGTCATAAGTTCAATCCAGACGATCGTATCTGGATCTGTCCGCCAACGCGGATGGATCAATCCAAATTGAAAAGTGAGGCATATTTCGCCATTTTCAATCAGGTCGGCGCACGGATTGAAACCCCCGGGTGTTCATTGTGTATGGGGAACCAGGCACGGGTTCCCGATGGGGTGAATATGTATTCAACGTCAACCCGTAATTTTAATGATCGGATTGGAACGGGAGCACAAGTTTACCTTGGCAGTGCTGAGCTGGGTGCTGTGACTGCCTTGAACGGAAAACTTCCGACACCTGCAGAGTATTTAGCTGCCTATAAAGAAAAAATTTCTCCCTGCAAGGAAGAGGTTTACGACTACCTGCAGTTTGACCAGTTGGGTGAATTTGATGCTGTTTACAAGCGTTGTGATATTTAACTGATATGCTGTTGATTTCACATACAGGCCGTCTCTTTTCGGGGCGGCCTTTTTTTGCTCTATCTCATACGGGTTATTAAATGCGCTTTTTCTTCATTGCTCTTGCCATTGTCGTTTTATTCAGTGTCAATCCTCATTCTGCGTTGGCCTTTGATGCAATTAAAATAGAATCGTCCGGTATGGATATGGGGATTGGATATCGCTCTGATCAGCTTGATTGGAGTATCTCTGGCGATACGAATGGAGAGAATCCGAATATCCTTTCAGAGCTGAACTGGGAAGATATTGAAATTTTCCAGATTCAGGCAACTGGTTGGCTGGAATTAGGAGAATTGCCATTTTTGAGCAGAAATTCTCTGGCTTTGATTAATCTTTCATTTGGTAAAATCATCGGTGGTCACGTTCAGGACTCCGACTATGCTACGGACGACCGCAATGACGAGTGGTCTCGATCAGTCAATGATGCAAATGAAGGGCTCACGGTTGATTTATCCGGGGCTTTTGGGCCGATATTTGAATTGAAAAGGGTTAAGGGTGTTTCACTGACACCATTAGTTGGTTATGCCTTTAACATGCAAGCATTGACAATGACAAATGGCGAGCAGATTATTTCTGACGCTCAACTCAGGGCAGATTATTTTGGCGATTCGGCGGGAATACCCCCAGCTGTTGGGGCAATCCCGGGTCTGGATAGCTCTTATACTTCTTATTGGTATGGGCCTTGGTTGGGGGTCAATGTCGATTATCAAGTCAATCAGAAGTTCAAAATGACAGTCGGTGTTGAATACCATTGGATCGAATATTTTGCTCAGGCCGATTGGAATTTACGGTCTGATTTTGATCATCCTGTCAGTTTTGAAAACGAAGCGACCGGGACAGGCCTCGTTTGGAATTTAAAGGGAGAATACCTTCTCAATGAAAAATGGTCGTGGCTGCTCAGTGGTAATATTCAAGGCTGGGAGGCAGAGAGTGGCACCGACAGAACTTATTTTGCCGATGGCACGGTAGGTCGAAGTCGCTTAAATCAGGTCAATTGGGATACCTGTGCTTTAACAACAGGGGTACAATATCGCTTTTAATCCTTTTTGAAGTTGCGCCGAATCCAGTAATGTAACACGGTTGCAATTAAGCCAATCAGGACAACCAGGCTAAATCGGGCAGATAAGCTCTGTGCGTTCTGCCAGCTATTTCCCCCCCAATAACCGAGCCCCGGATAGCAGATCCCCCATAATATGGCGCTGATCACTGCGTAAACACTGAAGGGGCGTCCCGACATACCCGAGAGGCCGGCAATAAATGGTATAATGCCACGAATCGGGCCGAGAAATCGGGCAAAGAAGATACTTTTGCCGCCATGATCGACGAAAAATAGTTCTGCACGTTTGACCAGATTATGGTGTTTTTGAAAATTGCGGAGTTTGAGTAGTTTTGAGCCGTAATAAAATCCCAACCAGAAACTGAACGTATCCCCCAGAAGAGCCCCGCATGTTGTTACAGCGACCAGCAGCGTCAATGAGCACTTTCCGTGTAAGACCAGAAAACCGGCAAAAACCACCAGCGAACTTCCTGGTACCAGCAGGCCGATCACAGGGAGTGACTCAGCAAAGGCAACCAGAAACAATAACAGCAGGTAGATGGTGCCATCGGGAAGAATTTCGATAAATTGTTGTAGCCAATATTCCATATCAGCCTACGGTTGATGGCGTCGCAAAAAGTCCGACCTACGGCGTTATGCTGTTTTTTCAGGACCTCGACCTACAATATGTAGGTCTTCGCCCCCGAAAAACCACCAAGCCTTGTAGGACGAAATTTTTGCTTAGTCATCCAATGCTTTTTTGCGAGTTCATCACGGTTGGCTCAAATTTTTCTCGCCATTGATCAAATATCTTTACTTTATGTTGACCGTAGTTTGTCAGTTTCTCACGAATTTTTGCCGGTTTTTTTTTAATATTGCGGTTTTTATCCCCTTTTGAATAAAACAGATCCGCATAACAGATGATTTGCTCCTCTAATGTTTCTGGACGCATATCACGCAGCGGAAGGGGCAGATGCTGTCTCTCGATCTCATTCACTGTCAGGCCAACCCCGATATGTCTTTCACAAACTCTGGCATGTTGGAATAGTCCTTCGTGTTCAAGAATCTCTTTTCCTTTAATTCCGTGTTGAATGTAGGGACCTTTACCGTTACAGCCGAGTTCAGGGGTGTCGGTGAGAATCATCCCTATGTCGTGCAGTATTGCCGCCTCAGCGAGAAATTGTAAATCTACAGCATCACCTTGTGTCTGCAAATAACGACCAATTTCCAGAGCTTTTCGGGTCACCAGGCGGCTGTGATCGAGTAAAATCTGCCACGCCTGTGGATGATTTGAGTAGTATTTTTTTATCAGTTCAGCTGGACAGGTTTCTTTTATCATTTTGGGGATGATTGGAGATCGCTGTCGGCGCGAAGCAACTCTGAAAAGCTGGCAACACTATCTTTAAAAACGGGTAGAAGTTCATCGAAGCGGTTGTTTGGATAGTCCAGGGAGATAATAAAATCGCGCTGTTGACCCTTCAGTGCAATCGTCAGCCGACCTCGATCGACATCACGACCAAGAAATTTTAAAGCTGATCCTGCCGGATGTTCAAAATATTCTGCCTGCCCCGATTTTAATTCCGGTTTATCGGCTAAAAAATGGCTGAGAAGATCGGGGAGCCCCGCTTTATTATTGGCAGGAAGACTCTGGATCAGCATGCTGCCAACATTGTCGGTTTGTTTGTGTGGATTTTCAATTTGCCAACGGACTGAGTCAGCTTTGAATTGCGGCGAAGAAACCGGGATTTTAACCCTGTTCCAGTTAACGGGATGTTTAATAGCAAAATTCAGCTTGGCATCGATATAAAGCTCTTCACTGAATTCATTCATCTGCACCTTTTTAAGGAGTGTCGATTG
This sequence comes from Deltaproteobacteria bacterium tcs-42, assembly GCA_002049545.1. GTDB lineage: Bacteria > Desulfobacterota > Desulfuromonadia > Desulfuromonadales > Geopsychrobacteraceae > Desulfuromusa. Next base: position 17,629 of record LLYT01000054.1, read on the forward strand.
GCAGCCGGTAAGTGTTAGAGCAAAACTGATCATGATGGCTAAGCAAAAATAGCGTCCTGCAGGGAACCTTCGTTGTTCGGCGGACAAGACAGACCTCAAGGATGTCAAGATCCTGAAAAATAGCGGCAACACCATAGGTCGGACTTTTTGCGACGCCATCAATCTTCCCAGTTAATACAGGCAACCGGACAGTTATCCATGGCTTCTTCAATTTTTTCTTCTGTGTCCCCCGTCGGGTTATGAATACCGGCCAGATGTTCGTCAACCATGTGGAATACGTTCGGGCAGATACGCGTACAGGTTTCGCAGCCGATGCAGGTGCTTTGATCAAGGGTGGGGTTGCGAGACATAATATTTACCTTTCATTGGTGGCGTCGAAAAAAATCCATCCCATAGCGTTACGGTGTTCTTTCAGGATCTCGACATAGCGGATGTATGCCTTCGCCCCCTGAAAACACACCAGGGCTTGTGGCACTCAACAATCAACATCTTGTATCATAGCTACTTTAGCTTATTTAATAAACCCTTGTTCTCTTTTTTGTCAGGTTGTGGTAATGAAAGAACACAAATAATTTTTGGTTTGGGGGCAAGTTTTGGCAAAAACAGTTGGGTTGCGAACTGAGATTTTAATAACGTTAACGTTACTATTGGGTGCCGCGTTGTTGTTGGGCGGTCTGATGATGCTGCATCTGACGGAGAATAGTTTGTTGGAAGAGCGCGTCCGGCATCTGGATTCTTTGTCACAAGTATTAGGCCGGTCTATGTCTGATTTGGGGGGTGATGGGGAAATAGTTAAAAATCTAACTCTTTTGGAAGAGTTGCCGGAAAATATAAATTGTGATGGTTGGTGGCTCTATGATCAACGGATTGATTTGGTTGAATTATGGACCAGTCCTGAAGGTGAGGATGAACGCGTGTCTGTTGCACGAAGGCAGCAGGTTAAGTTTACAGGTGAGTTTCAGCGGGTAATCAATTTTCAAACCTTTTTGAATTTATTCAAAGGCTCAGATTCTACCGCACATTTTGTTATTCCACTGAAAAAGAACAATCAATTCACAGGAATTTTGGAGCTCCATTATTCCCTTGATGATATCCGTTCTACTCTGTTGAAATCACAACAGATTATTATTTTATATGTATTTCTTTATGGTGCCGTTCTGGTTCTGGCTGGATATTATTTACTGCAACGAAACATTATAAAACCGGCTCGCAATTTACTCAAGGCGACCGAGGATGTCAGTCATGGAAACTTGGAGACTCGTTTACCTACGGCTGGGCCGATCGAGATTGCCCAGTTGGCAGTTGCCTACAATCAGATGGTTGAAGCTTTGCAGGTCAGCCGTGGTGAAACCGAACAAAACATTATGTCTCTGGAGAAAACCAATCGGGAGCTGCAACAGACTCGAGATGAGTTGATTCGCAGTGAAAAAATGGCCTCGGTCGGTCAATTGGCTGCTGGGTTGGCGCACGAGTTGGGAAATCCCCTTTCTGCTTTGATTGGTTATCTGGAACTGTTGAAGCAGAGAATTGAATCGGTTCCCGGCAAGGATATTGTTGAGCGCTCTCTGGCTGAAACAACCCGCATAGATTTTTTAGTCAGAGAATTGCTCGATTTTTCCCGTCCTGCAGAAAACGTTCAGCTGGAATCTGTCGATATGGCAGCTGTATTGAGTTCAGCCGCGCAATTATTGAAAAACCAGGGAGCATTAACGGATCAGAAAATAATCAATAAATTTCCTAAGTCTTTGACGCCGGTCAGGATCGATCAAGATAAACTACAACAAGTATTTATCAATCTGTTATTGAATGCTGTGCAGGCTTGCGATTTGTTGGGGGAGATTACTCTTTCTGCCGGCGAAGATGAATCATCTGTCTGGATTGGAATTGAAGATAATGGTTGTGGCGTTGCTGCTGAAGATCTGAATAAAATATTTGATCCTTTTTACACAACGAAGCCCCCCGGTGAAGGGATCGGCCTTGGGTTGGCCATGTGTCAGCGTATTGTCGAGGAGGCGGATGGACGAATTGAGGTTAAATCTCAACAGGGTAAAGGGAGTTTTTTTAGACTGTTTTTTGCTTCTTCTCTCAAAGGTTGATATTTTTGGGTTGTCGATGTGGCGTTTCGATGAGTTCCCCCGGGGGTTATGTTGCCGGTGGTTGAAACCCCCGGCTATACGACCTTTCCCCATTGGGGAAATGGTGTGGCGCGTGATTATGATTTTGAACCCGACAGGGTTTGTGTCATAAAGCCGGTGGTTTTAACCACCGGTTGTAGTTTGCATAAAGCATATCAGTCCTGAAGGGACGATGTAGGCGGCGGGGTTATTTTATGACCTCCGCAAGGTTGTGGCGCAGCGGGTTGATGATGCAATAATCACCCGGTTCCACAGGTGTTTGTTCAGTGCTTGAGCACATCAGTATGTTTTTGGTTTCATGTTTTGTAAGCAGAGGGGCAACCTTTGCGAAGTTGAGTTTACGCAGATCGATCCTTTCGGCAGACTTGGCTTCAATGAGGTGTAATTTGCCTCCCGTTTCGAGCATGAAATCCATCTCGACTCCATTTTGGTCCCGGTAAAAAAACAGATTTCGCCCAACTTTAGCCGGCAAAGTTTTAATGATCTCGCTGAAGACAAAGTTTTCCCAGATATGCCCCAGCAGGGGCGAATTCAGACATGCACTGCGGTTTTGCAGATTGAGCAGATGACAGAGTAATCCGGTATCGGCGAAAAACATTTTGGGCGCTTTGACGAGCCGCTTACCAATATTGGCAAAAAATGGTGGCAGCAGGTAGATGATGCCACTGGTTTCCAGCGCTCCGATCCAACTTTTTATCGTTCCGGCTGAAACCCCCACATCTTTTGCCATGTCGGTATAGTTCAGCAGTTGACCTGTACGGGTTGCACATATCTGGATGAAACGTTGAAAGTCACGCAAGTTTGACACTTGAATCAGCGCTTTAAGGTCACGTTCCAGGTAGGTTTGCACATAGTCAGCGTAGAATAAGTCACTGTTAATTTGGCGATTGGCCCATAACTCTGGATATCCACCTGCCCATAAACTATCTTCAATGGCAGAAGATAAAAATGCAGAAGAAGTCCTGAGCTCCAGTGCACTTAATGTCTCCAGTTGAAAAACACCGATGCGCCCGGCCAGGCTTTCACTCACCTCTTTCATCAACTGGATTCGTTGGCTGCCGGTCAAAATCCAGCGACCATAAGCGTGACGATTATCATCAATGCGAATTTTAAGTTCACGAAACAGAGACGGGGCATACTGCACTTCATCAATAATTGTTGGCCCCTGCAGTCGATCAAGAAATCGACTCGGATTCTCTTCTGCTTCTGCCGCCACAACAACGCGATCAAGGCTAACGTAATTCGCAGCCGGCAACATACGCTGCAACAAAGAGCTTTTACCTGTTTGCTTGGCACCCGTGACTAGAATTGCCGGGCGGGATAGACAGGCCGTTTCAATTTGGTTTTTGAGTAATCTATTGATCCACATGCTTACCCATAGTTAAGATAATCCGTAATTGAACTGAGGATAATCTTATTTTTGAATGGTTGTCAATCATCATTCTGGTGCTTTTTAATCAACGGCGGGTTGAATTCCCCGCAGCTTGCGGCGGGGTAATTCACTTTGCACAATATGAAAGAAAAACTTGCAAATTGTTCAAAGTGGGCTATGCTTTCACTATGATTGACAGAACAATATCCTCCATCGTTCAGCAGTTAGGCAAACAGTATCCGGTGGTCACCGTGACCGGGCCCCGGCAAAGTGGCAAAACGACCCTTTGTCGGGCCATATTTCCAGAGAAGCCTTATGTCAACTTAGAGGCTCCGGATATCCGTCGTTTTGCCCTTGAGGATCCCCGAGGGTTTTTGGCTGGCTATCCAGACGGGGCAGTGTTGGATGAAATACAGAGAGCCCCCGAGCTGCTTTCCTATATTCAGCCGTTGATTGATGAGCGTCAGCAGGCCGGTCATTACATCCTTACCGGCAGCCAGCAGTTTGAGGTCATTGAAGGTGTTAGTCAGTCACTGGCGGGACGGACTGCGCTGGTCAAACTACTTCCTTTTAGCGTGCAGGAACTCCAACAGGCTCAGCAGGGCATCCATTCCATCGACCTGCAGATTCTAACTGGATTCATGCCGCGGATCTATGACTGGGATCTTAATCCCAGCGAAGCCTTGAGTGGCTATTTTGAAACCTACGTTGAACGGGATATCCGCCGTCTTGCAGCAGTGCGTGATCTGACCCTGTTCGAAAGGTTTGTGCGCCTCTGCGCCGGACGGGTCGGCCAACTGTTAAATTTACAATCCCTGGCTGCCGATGTCGGCGTTTCTCATACCACGGCGCGAGCCTGGTTGACCCTGTTGGAAGCCAGTTTTCTGGTTTTCTTGCTGCCTCCCTGGTTTACCAATACCCGCAAGCGCTTAGTCAAATCACCCAAGCTCTATTTTTATGATGTCGGTTTAGCTGCCTGGCTGTTGGGACTGGAGACGGAAAACCAGGTCCGTCGTGATCCCCTGCGTGGCAATCTGTTTGAAAATCTGGTGGTGCTGGAAGTGCTGAAGCACCGATTAAATCAGGGCAAAAGGAGTAATCTGTCGTTTTTTCGCGACAGTCGAGGCAACGAGGTGGATTTGATTCTGGAATTCGGTGCCGATCTATTGCCGTTGGAAATAAAATCGGGGGCAACGGTGAACGCGGATTTTTTCAAGAGCCTGAGCTATTTTAAATCCCTCGGCAAGTCGCAACCCTGGGAGAGCGCACTGGTCTATGGCGGAAATGATCAACAGCGGCGCAACGGAGTTCATGTCCTGCCGATAGATCGGCTGCATCCGTTCTGTGATCAGGTGGCCGCTGATGTCCTCAAATGAAGCCCTACAGGCAGAAAGTGCAAAAACTGCACTTTGGCGCGTGCATAGTTTGCAAAGATAAAGAAAAAACAACGGCTAGAAGCC
>LLYT01000055.1 GCA_002049545.1 Deltaproteobacteria bacterium tcs-42
ATAGCTCAAGGCCTCGGATACTCCACGGAATTGGCGAAGAGGGCGGGGAGCCAATCTACATACAAACTCAAGGCTTCAGGGTGGGACGGCTTCCCCGGCAACTGTTCGGTCGATATATTAACATCGACATGAATCAAAATCCTTACTTCTGTTTGGCTTGGAATTAACATACAAGTGGTGGTGAATAGTTCCCATCCCGCAAACTAAAAAAAGGCTCCCGACAAGTTAATGCCAGGAGCCTCTTTTTATCTCAGCTGTAAAAAAACAGCTTTACTTGTCTTCACCAAACTGCATGTCAGCAAGGTTTTTGTGCATAGCGTATCGATCCGCCGTAATCTTGTCGGCATCACTCATCAACGATTCAGCTGCGTCGGGGTTGATCTTCTTCAGGACCTTGTAACGATTTTGCTTCATCGCATAATCGGAGAAGGAAATCGTTGGTTCCTTGCTCTCAAGCTGCAATGGATTTTTACCCTCTGCAGAACGACGTGGGTCATAGCGATACAGAGGCCAGTGACCCGATGCAACCGCCTCTTTACAACCCTCAACCGCACTGTCCATGGCGATGCCGTGAGCGATACAGTGAGTGTAAGCAATGATCACCGATGGACCATCGTAGGCATCAGCTTCAATGAACGCCTTAACAGCCTGGGCTGGATTAGACAGCGCCACCTTGGCAACATAAATATTGCCATAGGACATGGAAATCATTCCCAGATCTTTCTTCGGCTGAACCTTACCGCCAGCAGCAAACTGAGCTACAGCACCCATAGGAGTCGCCTTGGAAGCCTGGCCACCAGTATTGGAGTACACTTCGGTATCCATAACCAGAACATTAATGTTTTCACCGGAAGCCAGAACATGATCGAGACCACCATAGCCAATGTCATAAGCCCAACCATCACCACCATGAGCCCAGACCGATTTTTTAACCAGGTAATTGATATTTGTCAGAATTGGCTGAGCAGTATCGTCGGTACATTTTTCAATAATTGCCTTAAGTTCGGCAACCCGTCCCCTCTGCTCTTCAATCGCTTCCTGACTATCCTGTGCAGCGTCCAAAAGCTGCTGCTTCAACTCAACAGAGCCCTTGCAGGCAGCACAATCACAAGCAATATTTTTCCCCAGCAACTCTCTTACATAAGCGGTCATCTTATCAACCGCCAGACGCATACCGAAACCAAACTCGGCAGTATCCTCAAACAGGGAGTTACTCCAGCTTGGCCCCAGGCCATCTTTTCGTGTGGTCCACGGGGTAGTCGGCAAGTTGCCTCCGTAGATTGATGAACAACCAGTCGCATTAGCGACCAACATCCGATCACCAAACAACTGAGAACACAACTTGACAAATGGGGTCTCACCACAACCGGCGCAGGCACCAGAGAATTCAAACATTGGTGGTAAGAGCTGGCTTCCCTTGAGGGTCGCACGGTTAATTAATGCCGGATCAGTATCGGGCAGGTTGAGGAAGAATTCAAAGTTTTTCGACTCAGTTTCACGTAAAGGTGGCTGGGATGCCATGTTAATGGCCTTGCGACCTTCCTCGGTTTTACTCTTGGCCGGGCAGTTGTAAACACAGGCACCACAACCGGTACAATCTTCAGTAGCAACCTGCAGGGTGTAAAGCTTGCCTTCCATCCCTTTGCCTCTTACTGCACAGGATTTGAAGGTTTCAGGAGCACCCTCGAGCTCTTTTTCATCATAAATCTTCATCCGGATGGTGCCATGAGGACAAACGAAAGAGCAGATGCCGCATTGGATACAAATATCTTTTTCCCAAACCGGGGTTGTAATAGCAATATTACGTTTTTCAACACAGGAAGTTCCGGTCGGAAAGGTTCCATCAACCGGCATAGCAGAGAGGGGCAGCTCATGACCAAAACCATCAATAATTGGACCGATGGTTTTCTTGACCATATCAGAGTAACCATCCCACTGACCGATCGTCATCTCAATGGCACTATCAGCGGTCGACGGGACAGTGACCTCAGCAATATTGGCCAGACCTGCATCAACCGCCTCTTTGTTCATGTTGACAACTTTTTCACCCGCTTTGCCATACGATTTGACCACTGCATCTTTAATTTCTTTGACTGCCTGAGCTTCGGGAATAATTCCCGATATTTTGAAGAACGCAGTCTGCATAATCACGTTGATACGGGGACCAAGACCAATCTTCTCACCAAGAGAAACACCATCGATAACGTAGAATTTCAAGTTTTTATCAATAATATGCTGCTGTACAAGTTTCGGCAGGTGCCCCCAGGTTTCATCTTTGTTAAAGGGAGAGTTAAGGAGGAAAGTTGCCCCCTCCTTAGCACTTTTCAGCATGTCATACTTGTCAAGGAAAGCAAAATTATGACAGGCGATAAAATCAGCTTTGGAAATCAAGTAGGTTTTCTTGATCTCTTCCTTACCAAAGCGCAAGTGTGACGTCGTCATACTACCCGCTTTTTTTGAATCATAAACGAAGTAAGCCTGAACCTTGTTGTCAGTGCACTCACCAATGATCTTAATCGAGTTTTTATTGGCACCAACGGTACCATCTGATCCCAGGCCAAAGAACATGGCAGAGTAGCCATCAAACGGCACGTGGAAGTCTTTATCAAAATCGAGACTTTCGTCCAGGACATCATCTTTGAAACCAATGATGAAATGGTTTTTTGGCTTAGAGGCAGAGAGGTTATCGAGAACCCCTTTACACATTCCTTCGTTAAACTCAAAAGAACCAAGTCCGTAACGCCCACCAACAATAATTGGATAACCTTCAAAACTGGTCCATCCTTCAACCATACCTTCACCAATAGCAGTGCGAACCGCCTGATAAAGAGGCTCACCAATAGAGCCCGGCTCTTTGGTACGATCAAGAACTGCAATCTGCTTCACTGAAGCAGGAACGGCCTCACAGAATTGCTCAATTGGGAAAGGGAGGAACAGACGAATCTTGATCAGACCGACTTTTTCGCCCTGGTCAACCAGGTAGTTAACCGTCTCTTCCATCGCTTCACAACCGGAACCCATCATCACCACAATGCGCTCAGCATCAGGGGCGCCGACATAATCAACCAGGTTATACTGGCGACCAACCAGCTTGGCAAATTTGTCCATCTGTGCCTGAACCTGTTCACCTAGATGGGTATAGTAAGGATTTACAGTCTCACGACCGTGGAAGTACACATCGGGATTCTGAGCAGTACCACGCAGAACTGGAGCATCGGGAGAAAGGGCGCGCTGACGATGGGCAGTCACCAGATCCTCATCGATCATATGGCGCATATCATCCTTAGTCAGTTCTTCAACCTTCTGAATTTCACCCGAAGTCCGGAACCCATCAAAGAAATGGAGGAAAGGAACCCGGGACTCCAACGTTGCAGCTTGCGCAATCAGAGCAAAGTCCATAACTTCCTGTGGGTTATTGGAACAGAGTTGCGCCCAACCGGTGGAACGACAAGCCATAACGTCAGAATGATCACCGAAAATTGATAGCGCCTGGGCTGCAATCGCACGAGCCGAAACATGAAAAACTGTCGGGGTTAATTCGCCGGCAATTTTGAACATGTTGGGGATCATCAACAACAACCCCTGAGAAGCAGTAAAAGTTGTGGTCAGGGCACCAGCTTGCAAAGCACCATGAACGGCACCAGCAGCACCAGCTTCGGACTGCAATTCAACAACCTTGGGAACGGTTTCCCAAATATTTTTCTCACCGACAGCACTCTTAGCGTCAGAAATTTCACCCATGACCGATGACGGGGTAATGGGATAGATAGCAATGACCTCATTGGTCGCATGGGCGACATGCGCAACGGCCGAATTACCATCAATATTAACCATCTTCCGAGACATACCTACCTCCTTAAAACAGTGGGTTAAATGTTGATTTTAATAAAACAAACGATATGATTTATGAGAATTCCCGGCGACCTGCGACAGCTTGCTGCACCGTCCCCGCATCAATATATTCGAGGTCACTCCCGGACGGAATCCCGTGTGCCAGGCGAGTCACCTGTAGTCCTCGATCCTTGCAGATTTGCCCCAGATACAGAGCCGTGGCCTCACCTTCTACGGTAAAGTTCGTCGCCAGAATAATCTCACTAATGGGTTCCTGATCCAACCGTTGCAATAATTGCGGAATCTTCAGATCTTCCGGGCCGATACCATCGAGTGGTGAAAGAGCGCCATGGAGAACGTGATAAAGACCGGAGTAAGAGTGGCTACGCTCAATCGCCAATAGATCCTGTGGTTCCTCAACAACACAAAGGCTTTGAGTCTCACGCGCCGGATTACTGCAGATCTGGCACAATTCTTCTTCAGCGATATGAAAACAACACTGACAGAAATGAACGTTACGTCTCATCTCCAATAAAGCAGCGGCCAGGGCCTCAACATCTTGTTCGGATGTCCGCAAAAGATGGAAAGCCAAACGTGCAGCCGTCTTCCTTCCAATCCCCGGAAGCTTACTTAATTCAGACTCTAAACGAGCAAAAGACGGGAGAGAACCTAGCACGAAATTTCCCCTGAATCCAATAACTTAAAGCTCCCGATCGGAGTTTCGGAGCATTAAGAGAGCTGTGATCAGATTAAAAAATACCATGGTCTATTGGTCTGACCAAAGAGAACACTACCACATTCTGGACGGTTATTTCAACCCAAAACTCCAATTCTGGACGTGTTTTTTTAGTTTAACTAAAACTGATTACGTCGGAATAAAATTTGCGCCGCTGTGTGGCAGGGTATTTTTTTTACAACACGATCAAAACATTCCCGGAATATTCATCCCGCCAGTCACTTTGCTCATCTCTTCCTGAACCATATCCTGGCTCTTTTTAATCGCCTCGTTGACCGCGGACAGAACCAAATCCTGAAGCATTTCTATATCTTCGGGATCAACAACATCCTTTTCAATTTTCAGGTCAAGGATCTGCTGTTTGCCGTTGGCACGTGCAGTCACCATTCCACCCCCAGCCGTTGCATCAACCTCCCTGGTCTCAAGCTCCCGCTGCACCTGGGTCATCTTGGCTTGCATCTGCTGAGCTTGCTTCATCATATTTCCAAGTCCTTTTGCCATTTTCTTTAATCCTCCATTGTGTCAATTTGATTCATGTAGGGGTAGACCTTCGTGTCGACCCTGATATTTCGGAATGACAACCCCGGGCGAACACATCGGTTCGCAGCCATGGTACTGACTGCGAACCGATAATAGGGTTCATTTTATACAAATCCCTTGTCAATCGGTTTAACACTTTCAATTTTTCCACCGAAGATATCGAGTGCCGATTTAACCAGCGGGTGCTCAACAGCGTTCTCCCGCAATTTTTTCTGCCGATCGCTCTCCTGCTGGGTTCGCTCTTCATGGAGCGACAAGGGAACTTTATCCCCGTTACCAATTTTTTCAACCTCAAGCTTAACCTCTGTGGCAAAATACTCAACAGCCAGAGACTGTATCGCCTGACGCATATCACTATCGGCCAAACTGAAATATCTTCCCGGCATCCCAATCCGCAAGCATGGCAACTCCAGAAGCAACAGACTCGACTGTTCCAACAATGAGGAAATTCTTGGTTTATGCCGATTTTTTACAAATTCAACCAGGCCGGCCCAATTTTTTTCCCCCGTGTCCACCGCCTGCAATGGTGCAGATTGTTTAACTGCGGGCTCTTCGGGTTGTGGTGCAGCGACAGCTTGCGGAGCCGGGGTTTTCTCGACCGCAGGTCCTTTCGGTGCGGGGATGCCAGAAGCGAGTTGCGCTTCCAACGCCTCGAGCCGCTTAATCAGGGTGGCAACCTCGACCCCTGCAGGCATCCCGGCCAACTTCACCAGAACCATTTCCATAGTCAAACGGGGATAATTAGAAATAGCCAGATCGGCCTCGGTACGAATTAAAATCGCCAATAGGCGCTGCAAATCTTCCAGCGAAGCCGGTCCGGCCAGCGTGTTGATTTCCTCCAATTCAGCTTCACCAACATCGATCAACTCACCCGGTTGTGCCACAACCTTGAGGATGACCAGGGATCGTACCAGCTCAACCAGTTGTTGACAAAATTGGCGGAAAGAATGACCATGCTCATCAACTTTTTGCACCAGAGCCAACGACCGACCCGGGTCACGTTCCAAAATGGACCTGACGGTCTCCAGCAAGAGAGACCGGCTCACCAATCCCAACAAGCTTTGCAGTTCCTCATCATCAATCTGATCGCCACAAAACGCAATCACCTGGTCCAGCGTTGACAATGCATCGCGCATACTTCCACCACCGCTGCGAGCAATAATGGTCAGGCCAGAATCTTCAACTTTGATGTTTTCCTTATCAACAATATGACGCAGACGTATCTGCAACGGTGCCAGGCCAATTTTTTTAAAATCAAAGCGTTGGCAGCGGGACAAAATAGTGATTGGAATTTTGTGCGGTTCGGTGGTGGCAAAGATAAACTTGGCGTGCTCAGGAGGTTCTTCGAGGGTCTTCAGCAGTGCGTTGAAAGCATTGATCGAAAGCATGTGAACTTCATCAATGATATAGATTTTGTAGCGAGACTGCGAAGGGAGATAGCGGATACTTTCACGCAATTCACGAATGTCATCGACCCCGGTATTTGACGCCCCATCAATTTCCAGAACATCACTACCCTGGCTGTTGGTGATTTCAACACAAGAGGGACAGACCCCACACGGTTGTGTGGTTGGTCCAGTTTGACAATTGAGAGCTTTAGCAAAAATTCGTGCCGCTGAGGTTTTACCAACCCCTCGAGCCCCGGTAAAAAGAAAGGCGTGATGAACCCGGTCAGCGGTAATGGCATTTTTCAGCGTTTGGCTGACATGCTCCTGCCCAACCAGATCCTCAAAAAATTGCGGCCGCCATTTACGCGCCAGAACCTGATAGGACATGATCACTCTCCAAGAAAAGCAGCAAGACAGCAAAACAAGGCTGAAGGTAATTAGGTATTTAGTTTAGCAATATCAGCTGCAGGGAACCGGGTTCAAAACCTAAAAGGCTAAAAACCTTCAGCCTTGTTTTGCCACAAACAAACTTGCCGGCACAAGTGACAGCCAGGCACTCCCGCGGCACACGTCCAAAACCGTTACCGCTGCTCCCTTCCGGGCCTGACGGGGTTCGCGGATGTCCGTTGCGCGGGACCTGGCTGTCACTTCTACCGGCAAGATTGGCCAGAAGAATATTTATAGTACAAATTTTGCTTGTGGCCAATGCTGGTAATTGCCAGTACCAGATTAATACTTAAAAAACAAAATCAAGGTCAGGGTCGCGGGGTTGCGGCCCCGCCCGACGCCTTCATTTCTTTGCCCGTTCAAAGAAACGAAGCAAAGAAAAACGCCCGCCTCCTTGCCTGCCTGCGGCAGGTTCCCTCCATGTAACATCTGCTTTGAGGAGCGGCAAAAACTCGGCTAACGCCTCAAACATTTGCCCCTCTTTTTCTCAAATCAGATGACACATTCCGGCGGCGTCACACGGGAGGTCAAAAACACAAACAAAGGCACAACCATAAAAACATTATGCCTGAAATTGTGCCGCAGAATTAACCACCGAAACTATAAGACTGATCAAAAATGTTCATATGCAAGGCGGATGGTATTTACTGAATAAGACGTACCTCAATGGTACGTCGTTGAAGTAAATTCCAGACAACGCCGCAGATGAGCGTTTTTCATCAGTCCTAAAACTATGGCGGAGAGGGGGGGGGATTCGGTCACTACGTCATCGACATCACGTCGATTCCTGCGTAACCTCCCCTACGCTCACTGCCGCAAACATCCTGTTTGCTCTCCTGACATTAAGTCAGCGTTCGCTCCGCTTTGAATCCCCAAGGGGCTACCTTTTGCATTTGGCTCAGGTTATTTCATCCACTGTGGGTATTTCTTTTGTCTGGCGGAGAGGGGGGGATTCGAACCCCCGGTAGCGTGAACTACACTCGCTTTCCAGGCGAGCACCATCGGCCTCTCGGTCACCTCTCCGCGAATGGCGAACTGTACACTAACAGATTACAACCTGTAAAGTGCAAAAGTCAGGCTACAACAAAGCCAGATTACAGCCCAAAGCATTCACCTGTCGGTCTCACAGCCCTCAGTCTATTCCTCACACGCATAGCGACCGTTAATCCGGTAGATAAATGCCAGAATTTCTGCCACGGCTTCAAATAATTCTGGTGGGATATCCTCACCCGCCGGAACCCGCCCTAAAATCTCCAACAGATCGGGATCCTGAACGATATCGACCCCGGCGGCCTCTGCCGCAGCAATAATCTGTTGCGCCAGATCTCCGTGACCCGTTGCAACCACCTTCGGGGTCGATTCGGGGTGACGATCATAATGGAGGGCAACCGCCTGGAGTGGTTTTTTTGATTTATCTTCCATAGCTTTCACATTCTCGCATCGAACATATTGTGCGAGTCGGGCAACAAGCGCCCCTGTAACTGTCGCGCTGGCAACTGAGCATCGGCACTGAAACTGACCCCCTGAAGCTCTACTGCCTGGAGTGATTCGCCAAGTTCGTCGGTATAGTTTTGCAAATAGGCCATCTTCTCCCGATCCTCACACGCCAGCCGTAAATGGAGCCCTTCTGTTGCGTAAAGCATATCGATACGGATATTGCCGAGGGCTGACAAGCGCAGCGACAGAGACATCTGCAACGGCGATTCAGTTGCTTCATCATCGCCCTTAGCCCCTCTTTCTGCCAACAGATAGCCCTCTTCCAATTCATTGAACGGTAAAGGCAAAAACTGCACCTGCTCGTCGGCCAATCTGGCTTTACAGAGCTGAAACAACTCGAGTTTGCGGAGCGGTTCCGCCACTTCAGACCCCAACTCTTTTTGCAAACCCAGCAGACTCGACTTCAGACTCGCCAAAGCCCCTTTTTTCTTACCCTGTAGCAACTCAGCTTCCAGATGAAAGCCAAATAACTGCGACAACAGCCCAAGCTGCCCACCCTGTGGAACCGTCGGTCGCTGAGCCACCAAATGCTCGAGTTGAGCGATTAGCGTCTCAAATCCGGGAAGCAAAACCGGAGCTTCCCCGGCAATCCGGGGTAACTGCTGCAATCGCCCCAGCAACCCTTCCAGCCGCCCCAGAAGCTCTGGCGCAATCCCCTGTTTTTGCACCTGCCCCTGATTCACCTGCTCAAGCACCTGTTTTATCTCCGCCGATAACTGTACCGGAACATCCACCCCCTTTATCCCGGTCGTTTGCTCTGACCCGGGGATCGCGGGGGAAACATGCGGCCGTGCCGTTGCAGCCAGATCCCTTGCAACCGGAACGTCGGGCTTTATTGGTGGCGGGAAAATATCCTGCAGCACCTGTCTGTTGACCTTGACCAGAAGACGTTCCACCTCTCCGGCTAACTGGGGAGAGACTCGGGCATGCTGTTTCATCTGCTTCAGAACTGTGACCAGAAGTTGGCGTTGCGGCACCGGGAGATGTGGCAGCTCTCGCCCTTGCTGAAATGGAGCCAACAGCTCACGGGTTTCAACATACCAGTTTTTCGGCAACGCCTGTTCCGCCTGTTTTGGCAATAAAGATAATTGGTTCTGCAGGTTTTTTATCAGAGTTGTGATCGTTCGGGATATGGCAAAGGGGGCGGGCTGTTGACTCGCCGCTAACATCGGCGTTAAAGGCTGTGATGGCAACACATTTTCTGCCGGGGAGGCTCCAGAAACCGTTAATTGCTGTAATTGTGCCAGTATAAGTGCCATATCCCCCTTGAGACCCGCTGGCACCCCTGCTGCGGGAGTTAATATCTGCTGTAATTGGTTATAAATTTTCACATTATCTTGTGGTTGTGGTACCTGACCCTGGGGCTGGCGCAACCGGCTCACCAACCGGCTCCAATCGAAGGAACGCGTCAGTAAGGGAAGGGCTTGAGCGAGCCGGTCATTCAGAGTATCGCTGAGAACCTTGAATTCCAATCGTGGCTGCGTTTGTAAGACTTGCAGGTTCAGTTTCTGCCCGACCCGTAACTCCTGCTCCCCTTGTGCCAGGTAACGTTGCCGGTGAACTTCCAGAATCGCCTTGTTCAACCCCGTTTCGATCACCGTTGCCCGAACCAGCTGCCCGGGATTCAGTTCAACACCTGGCCATTCCACAATATTGGCGGAAAGTGACGGCGCTGCAACAAATAGATTTGTCGGAAAATTGGAATTAACTGTTGTCATAAAGGGTTATCGGCTTTTTGAGGGCTGAGGTTTAAAAATCATTTTGCCACCAAGCAGCCAGAAACACCAAGAAAATCATATTCAACGTGGGGGCTGCCTCTATTGTTGCCGGTGGAGATTTGATCAAGGGGACAGCGTGCTGTGCTTACGGTGTCAAAATTATGTCAATAGTGAGAAGCGTCTTTGGTTAAACCCCTTGTCATCCGTCATAAAACCGACCAGACAGTGACAACCCCCTGAAATAAAAATACTTTCCAACTTGGCACAAAAATAGCTAGACATACAGTCAAGAGTAAAAAACGCTAAAGTTTATCTAATGATATGCCGAAACAAGAGAATATAATTTTTTGATAAAAACAGAGGGACACACAAATGATGAATTCGACGGCTCTGATTATCGCCAACGACAAAACCAAAAAAGATCAACTGGTCAAACATATCTCCGCAACGGGTCTGTTTAAACAGATCAAGCCACTAGGTTCTTCAGCGGCTCTCTTCCACCATCTCAAGTCAAAGCGCGCCGATATGGTTTGTTGGGCGATTGAGAAAAAAAACCGGAAAGCTGGCTGGATCAACAAACTGCATTCTGATGAGCAGTGGCACGACCTCCCCCTGATTGCATTCGCCGAAGACCAGCAAGGCCTGCTCAATGGTTTCCATCTTGGCGCCAGTGATTCCGTTCATGTCGAAATCGAGACAACCGAACTGAGCGCCCGGATGAATCGCCATCTGGAACGCTGGCAACGACTGTTGGAGCTACGTCAGAGTAAAGAACAATTACAAAAGATGGCACTGACCGATCCACTGACAAAACTCGGCAACCGCGCAACCTTTGATATGAGTATCAAACAAGCGGCAGCCAGCACACAGCGCTCGGGAAGCCCCTACTCATTATTAATGATCGATCTGGATCATTTCAAAAATTTCAATGATAACTATGGCCATCAAACCGGAGATTCTGTGCTGCGATCAGTGGCCGATGCGATCAGACATTCCGCCCGCAATGCCGACATCTGTTGTCGCTATGGTGGTGAAGAATTTGCTGTCATCCTGCCAGATACCCAAGCCAATAACGCTGAAGTTCTGGCGAGACGAATCCACAAGCAAGTGGCAAAGATTTCCCGCAGACAACCCGCAGGACGGATGGCCATTACCGTCAGCATCGGGATCAGCTGTGACAACCGGAGCGATATCCATCCGGCTCAATTAATTGAGGAGGCCGATCAAGCCCTCTATCTGGCAAAAGACAATGGTCGCAACCGGACTGAAACCTGGAAACCGGACATCATTCCCCCCAGAGTGCCGTTCAGCTACTGCCGAACTCAGGCTCCACAACTCGCTTTCGGGACTTATTAAAAACAAACCCGGGCGCACATCGGTGTGCCCGGGATCAATCAACCGACCTGTTCAATTACACAGAGACGCCACACCGGCCACCCCTGCGATTTCAGGAAGCACTCCCCCCAAAAACTTTCACCTTCAAGCGCAGCTGTTTACGCTGTTCAGCCAGACAATAGGCAATAATTGCATCCTGATCTTCATCTTCGATATCAACGAAACGCAGAGCGATCTGCTTGTCGCCAGCAGCATCGTAATTTGCAACAACTTCGCCGACACATTCAACCACCGCTGACTGTGGAGAATCGATAACTATCTCCAAACCCAGCCGGGTTCCTTCTTTAAACTTCTCAGAAACCGGCACCCGTAAACCACCACCACTGATATTCACAGGCGTCGGTACCGATTTTGCGGAAGGGTTCTCCTCATCAATCACCCAATAACTGATCGACAAATCGGCATCGACCCGAAAATAACCCCGCTTTTGAATATAGGTAAACGAATCGACCATCTCCAGCAGCAGCTTTGCTTCTTGCTCTGCAGAATCGATCCTGGCCTTAATCGATTTGTTCTCTCCAGCGACATCAAAGGTCACCAGACAGAATTCTTCAAGATCCAGAAGTTCTGAATTCAGTTGATCTGGAAGAAAGGTAACTTCAAAATGAGGGGCGGTCGTGGTCTTGGCAACACCATCAAGTGACATCTTCTTCCCATCCTGAAGGGGCAGGGAAACCTTGACAACCCGATAATCTTTTAGTTGATTCAATATAGACATGGAAAATCCCCTGGCGGGCCAAATGCATCAGAATAATGAGATGGATTTACCCAACTCCTCTAACAAATTGTTTTGGCTGGGCAGGAGCTTGATGATATCCGGCAACAGCCACTCGACCGCCTTTGATCTGCGTTAGCTCATTAGCGGTGACGGCCATCATGCCACGGATTCTTGGCAATAGCAAATGATTCAGTTCGACAATTTTTTCGAGCAGGCGGGTTCGTTCGATAAACAGGGGATGGTTTTGCCAGTAGGCAGAATTGTGGGGGAAAACCTCGAGAAAAATCCGATCGTTCAACCCGGCTTCATCCTGTAATTCCTGCAGGCGCGCGGTGTAACTCTGCAGCTCATCAGGATCGGATTTCAGCAACAGACGATCCAGTTGCTCAGCGTGAGCAATGATCTGCCGGTATTGTTCGATCGATTTTTTTAGACAATTTTCCATGGATTTGCCCTTTTGCAAATACAACCGCAATAAACAATCTGGTTGTGCGTGGTCTATGAGGGCACGGCACGCCGTGCCCCTACATGGATACGGTTAATGGCTTGATTTGTGGATCGGGGCTTTGACCGTAACCAGAAGCCGCCGCCTGTGGCGCATTAACCTTACGGTTAATCTCAATCGCCTCGGCCCAGGTTGTGCGTAATCCCGTCAACAGATCTTCAACGGTCTCCAACGATTTACGATCATTCTTGAGATTGGCATTGGTCAGTTCACGGGTCATAAACGAATAGAGGGCATCCAGATCGGTCGCCATTTCGCCACCCACTTCATGGTCGAGGGTGTTGGCAAATTCGCAGACAATCGCCATAGCACGGCTGATTTTTTCTCCCTGCAGAGCGTAATCACCTGCATCCATTGCCTGCAGCGCCTGGCGGCAGAAACGGATGGCACCATCGTAGAGAAGAATCAAAACCTGCTCAGGAGGTGCGCTCAGTATCTGGTTATTCTGGTATTGGTTAACATAGGCATTCATACGAGTCTGTCCTTAATTTCCGCCAATTTTCGGCAAATTAGCAAGTTGCTGGGTCAAGAAGCTGCTCTGGCTATTCATACCGCTGACCAAGCTCTCCATAGCGGTAAACCTAGCTCTCAGGGTTTCTTCCTTCTGCTCCAGACGCGCTTCCAGCGAAAGAATACGTTGGTCAATGCGGCGCAGATTGCTGTCAGTGCTCTCCTTGCGCCCGGCATACAAGCCGGTTGCCGTATCGGTCATCTGCTCCAAATAGGTTGCAAACTCGGTGCTGATACCATCACTTTCAGACGTACCGGCAAACAGACCGATGACCTCTTCGTAACCATCTGTCAGGGCACCTGACAACGTCGAACTGTTCACAGAAATCGTCCCATCGCGTTCTGTCTCAAAACCGATCTGAGACAGTGTAGAAAACGCCCCGTTCCCGCCTTGCTGAGAGACCAGCATATCCTGCAGGCGCCCCTTTATCGAACGGAAAGCCGAATCATTTCCCCAATCAGCTGACTTTTGCTCGGCAATATAGTTAATAATACCATTGTAGGCATCGACAAATTCCTGAATAGATGGGCCTGCTGCCCCACTTGTGTATTAGTCATCGCGGGATTGGCATCTGTTCCGCCACTCAGGCCGGAACTGTCCAGTGAGAATGAATCAGAAACGCTCTCTCCGGTCAAAATCAGACGGTAGGGATTTTCGGTTCCGTCATTGATAATCGTTGCCTGAACACCAAGGTCAGCGTCATTGATGGCTTCGGCAATACCATCCAAGCTGTTGTTTTCCGCATCGATCGTGATCGAGCTGGACTCTCCCCCGACTGTCAGGCTCAGCGACCCGGTTCCAAAACTGGCGGAGGTTTTATCGGCATACCCCTGGCTAACATCTTTCTGTTGTTGGGCCAGATCGACAACCGTCACCTGGTAGGACCCGACATCCGCAGTCCCACTGGCCGTCGCCGACAGATAATCCTCGGTGCTGCTGTTGACACTGGCCGAATTGAGTTCTGCTGACGTATCTATTGCTTCGGCTTTGGCAAGAAACTCCTGCAGCTTGCCGTCCAGTTCGGAAAAGGCTTTCAAACGACTGTTATAATAAGATTTGTCGTTTTCCAAACGCTTTACCGGCAGACGCTCAATACCCATCAGCTCCTTGACTATCGCATCTGTATCGAGGCCGGTTGCAAGGCCACCAAAGGTAATAGACATAATTCCTCTCTTTCCCTTAGCCTAAACTTAGTCTTCAGCTCTGTGTATCAACCAAGTTCCCACGTAGATTGCGCATTTTTTCGGCCAGGTTTCTCAACTCTTCCGGCGGAATCTGACGGATCACTTCGTCGGTATCACGATCGACCACCTTGACTACCAATTCACCGGCTTCACTGTCATTTTCAAAGCGCACGCTGTACAGACCGTCCTCGGTCAGTGCCTTGATCTGGCCGAGCAGCTCTTCCGGCTGAACCTGTTTCTTTTCCAATTGATCGCTCTGCGGCTGTTCGTCGACCTGCTTGCGAGCGTTACGTACCTGGTCCGAGCCCTTGCTCAAGTTGACCTGGCTGACATTCTGTAAATTGACTGCATCAACGTTCATAAATGTATCCTCCCCCGTGTCTGGGAAAAGCGGGGGCCGGACACCCTGGCCCCCGAATGTTCATCGTAGTGACGAACCAATATGTTCGCCCAAGGTTTTGCCCCGATTAACCCAGCAGGCTCAATGCCAGCTGTGGAGCCTGGTTAGCTTGCGCCAGAATCGAAACTCCAGCCTGCTGCAGGATGTTGTACTTGGTCATACTTGAGGTTTCCTGAGCGATATCAGCATCAAGAATTCGTGAACGGGCCGCCGAAAGGTTCTCGGAAACGTTCGACAGGTTCGCTATTGTTGATTCGAAACGATTCTGAACCGCCCCCAGAGCGCCACGTGTAGTATCAACCTGCCCAATCGCATAATCGATATTGGAAATGGCATTAGAAGCTGATGCACGGGTCGAAACGCCAGCACCAGCCATAGAATCGGTGTCACCGAGAAAACTTGCTGTGGCGCGACCAATATTGACCGAAATCGTCTGACCAGCGTTAGCACCCACCTGGAAAACAGCTGCATCTGCCACAGCTGAAAAACCACCAGACAACAAAACTTTACCGTTGAAGGATGTCGTATCCGCAATCCGGTCTATTTCACTGACCAACTGAGAGAACTCAGCATCAAGAGAAGCACGGTCATCATCAGTATTGGTATCATTGGCTGACTGAACAGCAAGTTCACGCATACGCTGCAGAATATTGGTGGTCTCCTGCAAAGCACCTTCAGCTGTTTGCGCCAAAGAGATACCATCATTGGCATTCCGGGCTGCCTGGTTGAGACCGCGGATTTGAGAGGTCATGCGATCGGAGATGGCCAAACCAGCGGCATCATCCTTGGCACTGTTAATCCGCAGACCTGAAGAGAGGCGCTGCATCGATTTGTTCAAAGCACCTTGAGATTGTCCCAGATTCCGCTGGGCGTTAAGAGAAGCTACGTTTGTGTTAATTGTTAAAGCCATGATGTTTCCTCCATGAATGTGTTGTTGCGGGCATCCTTGCCCTTGTTATTCACTAAGTAAAGGTTATTGCCTACCCAAGTAGCGACAATGCCAACTGCGGGGCCTGATTTGCCTGCGCCAGAATTGAGACGCCGGCCTGCTGCAAAATATTATACTTGGTCATACTTGAGGTTTCCTGGGCAATATCGGCATCAAGAATCCGTGAGCGGGCAGCCGAAAGGTTCTCGGAAACGTTCGACAGGTTGGCAATAGTTGACTCAAATCGGTTTTGAATTGCACCCAAATCACCACGGACGGTGTCCACTTGACCAATAGCGGCATCAATGTTGCTGATTGCCAACGAGGCATTTGGCCGAGTATCGACAGCGGCATCACTCATAACGGTAGTGCTACCAAGAACCGATGCAGTAGCATTAGTGATATTAACCGAAATTGTTTGACCCGCATTGGCACCAACTTGAAAAACAGCCGCATTGGCAGCACCAGAGAAGCCACCAGACAACAATACCTTGCCGTTGAAGGATGTCGTATCCGCAATACGGTCAATCTCACTGACCAACTGAGAAAATTCAGCATTCAGTGATGAACGGTCATCAGTAGTATTAGTGTCATTCGCAGATTGAACAGCCAACTCACGCATACGCTGCAGAATATTGGTGGTTTCCTGCAAAGCACCTTCTGCTGTCTGTGCCAAAGAGATACCGTCATTGGCATTCCGGGCTGCCTGGTTGAGACCGCGGATTTGAGAGGTCATGCGATCAGAGATTGCCAAACCGGCCGCATTGTCCTTGGCACTGTTGATCCGCAGACCTGAAGAGAGGCGCTGCATCGATTTGTTCAGAGCACCTTGAGATTGTCCCAGATTCCGCTGGGCGTTAAGAGAAGCTACGTTTGTGTTAATTGTTAAAGCCATGATTTTCCTCCATGAATGAGTTTTTCGGGCATCCTTGCCCTGTTGTTGCCTGTTTGGGCGATTCGTGAATCGCCCCTACGTGTCATTCTGTTCTGGGGGTCGCGATGAACAATCTGTATACCTCCTTTTGCGCTAAATTCCCCGTCTTGCTTCTCCTCGACACAACCCACAAAAAACTTTAGTTTTTCTACTCTCACCTAACCACCATAACATGCTAATAATACAAGTCTTTTAGAAATTATAGCATTTTCAAACTAATATTTTTTTAGTAACCAGTAAATAAATGCTTTACCAAACCACTGCAACAGAGGGGATAGCCCCCCAAAAACAGACCAAAAAAAATTGATGATTCCCAATTACTTATCTACTATTATAGGAAATCCCATGGGACATTGATGATTGCAAACATCTTTCAAACAAGGAGATGTATTTTGAAATTAACTAAAAAAAAGATTCTCGTCACCGGCGCTGACGGCTTTATTGGTTCTCATTTGGTAGAAAGTTTGGTTCGAATGGGTGCCGATGTCAGGGCTCTGAATTGCTACAACTCATTTAATTCCTGGGGCTGGCTCGAAACAGTCAAGTGCCTTGACCAGATTGAAGTTGTCAGTGGCGATATCCGCGACCCCCACTACTGCAAAGAGATCACCAACGAAATAGACGTCATTTTCCACTTGGCCGCATTAATAGCCATCCCATACTCTTATAGTGCACCAGATAGTTATATCGACACCAACGTCAAGGGAACTCTAAATATCTGTCAGGCAGCGTTGGAAAATAAATGCGCTCGGGTGGTTCATACCTCAACAAGCGAAGTCTACGGCACCGCACAATATGTACCGATTGATGAAAAGCATCCCCTGCAACCACAATCCCCCTACAGCGCCAGTAAAATCGGTGCCGATGCCATAGCAATGAGCTTCAATAACTCCTTCGACCTGCCGGTCACAATTGTCCGACCGTTCAACACCTATGGTCCCCGCCAATCGGCACGAGCAGTTATTCCAACCATCATCACCCAGATCGCCTCCGGGATGAAGGAGATCAAATTGGGTGACGTATCTCCAACCCGTGATTTTAATTATGTTAATGATACCTGTCGCGGTTTTATTGGCTTAGCTGAATGTGAACAGGCAATAGGGGAAACAGTAAACATAGGCTCAAACTATGAAATTTCGGTAGGTGACACCCTCGAGCTGATCAAGGAGTTGATGAACAGTGAAGTTCACTTTATCACTGATGACAGTCGCCTACGGGCTGAGAAATCAGAGGTATTCCGCCTTTGGTGTGACAACTCTCTAATCCGCAAACTGACCGGATTTGAACCTGAATATGACATCCGCCGTGGTTTGCAGAAAACTATCGACTGGTTTACTCAGCCGGAAAATCTGGCCAGATATAAAACTGGTATTTATAATGTTTGATCAAACCTTCGATTTCATCCGCCAGCAGTTTGCTAATCAAAGTTCTATCCCACTGCACGAACCAACCTTTTGCGGCAATGAAAAGCAATATCTGGCAGAATGCATTGACTCAACATTCGTCTCCAGCGTTGGTGTTTTTATTGACAAATTTGAACAGTCGGTGGCCGATTTCGTCGGCAGTCAGCATGCTGTGGCAGTCGTCAACGGGACCCAAGCATTATTCGTGGCGCTAAAATCTCTGGGGGTGGATGCAAGCTGTGAAGTTCTGACCCAATCCCTGACATTTGTTGCCACTGCCAACGCGATTCACTACACGGGTGCAGCACCAGTCTTCCTTGATGTCGATCCACACACTCTTGGACTATCCCCGGTCGCCCTCAAAGAGTTCCTACAACAACATACGGAGTTGCGCAACGGCCGCCGCATCAACAAGAGCAGCGGTCGAACAATTGCCGTCAGCCTGCCGATGCATACCTGTGGACATCCCTGTCAGGTTGATGCATTACAGACAATCTGTGAAGAAAGCAAAATCTACTTAATAGAGGATGCCGCAGAAAGCCTTGGCAGCTACACTGCCAATAAACATTCTGGAACCTTTGGGAACATGGGAATTTTCAGCTTCAACGGCAACAAGGTGATCACAACCGGGGGGGGTGGCATGATAGTCACAGATGATGATGAGCTTGCGCAAAAGCTTCGCCACCTGACAACAACCGCCAAGATCCCACACCCCTGGGAATTTATCCATGATGAGATCGGCTACAATTTTCGCCTGCCAAATATCAATGCGGCTCTCGGTCTGGCACAAATGGAACAGTTGCCCTCTTTTTTACAAAACAAACGGGAGCTAGCGACAAAGTACCGGGATTTTTTTAACGGAAGTGAAATCAAATACCTGGATGAACCAGCGGGAAGTCAGTCAAATTTTTGGCTCAACACTATTCTGCTGCCAACAGAAACGCGGAAAGAGGCCTTTCTGGAGCAAGCCAATCACCAAGGAATTGGCGCCCGCTCCCTCTGGAAACCGATGCACCTCCTCGAAATGTATCGCCATTACCAGCGTGATGCACAGACCAACGCTGAACAAATCTATCGGCAGGCAGTTAATCTCCCCAGCAGCGTGAGGATGTGATATGAAAAAAATTGTTCTGGTCGGCGGCGGTGGTCACTGCGCCTCCTGTATTGATGTCATTGAACAGGAAGGGCAGTTTCAAATTGCCGGAATCATCGACATGCCGGACAAGCGCGACACCACCCTGCTCGGCTACCCGATTATTGGCAACGACGATGAGCTGCCTGAACTTGTTGAAACCTATCAGTATTTTCTGATCACTATGGGACAGATCAAGTCCCCGCAACGACGCATCGATCTGTTCGAAAAGTTGTTGCAACTCGGTGCCAAATTACCGACCATCGCCTCACCCCATGCCTATATCTCACGTCACGCAACTGTTGGGGCTGGCACCATTGTCATGCATAACGCATTGATTAACGCCGGAGCCAACGTTGGCACCAACTGCATCATCAACAGCTGCTCCCTGATCGAACATGATGCTACAGTCGGCGACCACTGCCACATTTCAACGGGAGCTATCATTAATGGCGGCACACAGATTGCAGGACACACCTTTGTCGGCAGTGGTTCGGTTGTCAGAGACAATATCCGAATCGGCAGCCACTCACTTATCGGCGGCGGGGTGAGCGTTATGGAGGAGCTGCCGAACCATAGCTTTTACACTGGGAAAAAATAACCAACAGCCATAGGAGAACTCAATTGCAGCCTGTTTTTATCATTGCCGAGGCCGGAGTCAATCATAACGGCAATCTGGAGCTAGCCAAACAGTTGGTCGATGTTGCCGCCGAGGCAGGTGCAGATGCTGTCAAATTTCAGACATTTAAAGCCGAAAAACTGGTCAGCCAAGACGCTCCAAAAGCCACCTATCAAAAACAGTCCACAACAGCTGATGAACCTCAGTTTTCGATGATCAAAAAGCTGGAGCTTGATCTTGGAGCTCACAGACTTCTAATTTCCCACTGCCAAAAACGCAACATCATGTTCCTCTCCTCTCCTTTCGACTTGGACAGCATTGACCTGCTGAATGAGTTGGAGATGGAATTTTTTAAGATTCCTTCGGGAGAAATCACCAACTTGCCGTATCTGCGTAAAATAGGCGGATTAGGTAAGAATGTGATTCTTTCAACGGGGATGTCTACCATGGAAGAAATTGAAGCAGCAATTCAAGTCCTGTATACCGCTGGGCTTAATAGCAAACAACTCACTGTTTTACACTGCAACACAGAATATCCAACGCCGATGGCTGACGTTAACCTGCGCGCCATGCAAACCTTGTCCGACAGCTTTGGAACCTCGGTGGGCTACTCCGACCACACCCTTGGAATCGAAGTTCCAATTGCCGCAGTCGCTCTGGGAGCCAAGGTGATCGAAAAACACATTACTCTCAACAATAAACTTCCTGGCCCTGACCATCGTGCTTCACTTGAATCGCAGCAACTGAAATCGATGGTAAGCGCAATCCGCAATCTGGAGCAGGCAATGGGTGACGGGATCAAACAACCAACCCCTTCAGAAGAGAAAAACAGACCGATCGCACGAAAAAGTATCGTTGCCTGCCGACAAATCAAACGGGGTGAAATCTTGTCCAGCGACAACCTGACTGTTAAGCGGCCAGCATCGGGCATCAGCCCCATGGAGTGGGATCAAGTGATCGGCACACCCGCCGCTAAGAGTTTCGAAGCAGATGAGGCAATCAGTCTATGAAAAAAATCTGCGTTTTCACCGGAACTCGTGCAGAATACGGCCTGCTCAAACCCCTGATGAGAGCAATCAGACAAGACCCCGAGTTGAACTTGCAACTACTGGTTACCGGGACGCATCTTGCTGCGGAATTTGGTAACACCTATCAGCTCATTGAGGAAGACGGCTTTTGCATTGATGAAAAAGTCACGACCCTGGGTGATGAGGATAGTGTGATCGGTACCTGCAAATCAATCAGTCGTGGCATCACTGGCTATGCCGAAGCTTTTACCCGTCTGCAACCAGACATACTGGTGCTGTTAGGAGATCGCTCCGAAGCGTTTGCAGCGGCAACTGCGGCACTGCTTTGTCAACTACCAATTGCCCATCTGCATGGAGGCGAAGTAACACAAGGAGCCTACGATGAGGCCTTTCGCCATGCCATAAGCAAAATGAGTCATCTCCATTTTGTCTCCACCGAAACTTATAGACAACGAGTGATTCAACTTGGCGAGCAGCCAGACAATGTCCACAATGTTGGCGCCATCGGCCTTGACTATCTTGAAAGTGAGATATTTCTTGAGCGTAACGAACTTGAAGCATCGCTCAACTTCAGTTTCGGCAAACAAAGTGCCCTGGTCACCTTCCATCCAGTCACTCTGGAGCACGGCTCAGCAACAGAGCAGTTCAATCAGCTTTTAGCGGCGCTCAACCAATTTGACAACCTGCAGACTATCTTCACCAAAGCCAACGCCGACACCGAAGGGCGGACTATTAACCGGATAATCGATCAATATGTCACCGCTCATCCACAAAAAACGATTGCCTTCTCCTCAATGGGGCACCTGCGTTATTTAAGCAGTATGCGCATCATCGATATGGTGGTCGGAAATAGCAGCAGTGGCATTCTGGAAGCCCCTAACTTTGGGGTCCCGACTGTAAATATCGGCAATCGCCAAACAGGAAGAATTAAGGCTGCAAGCATTATCGACTGTGAGCCAGAACAAACTGCTATTTTTTCTGCCTGCAGTAAAGCCTTGTCGAATCAGTTTAAGACTATCGCTCAGCATGTCGATAATCCCTACAGGCAAGAAGGAACTGCCGGCCGAATAAAAAAGATCATCAAAGGCACGGGTACTATCAACCTACAAAAATCTTTTTACGATTTACCGGCCAACTCACTTGAGAGACAAATATGAGAAACAGTAAAAAAATCAGCATTTCGCCCGATGCAACTATCAAGGAAGCAATTGAAACTATCGACAAAGGGGTAATGCAAATTGCCCTGGTGGTTAAAAATGACTGCCTGCTCGGTACCATTACCGATGGTGATATCAGGCGAGGATTTCTGAATGGACGTAGCCTGGCCGATAAAATTGAAGGGCTCTACAATACAAAACCACTTACTGGAACCCTTGACCAAGCGCACGAGGATCTGGTCCAGTTGGCTCTCACTCGTGGAATAAAGCAACTCCCCATCCTCGATGATGCCGGCAAACTGATCGGTATCGAATATGTCGACGACTACTTAGGGCTTCCTGAAAAATTCAAATTCAACCCTCTGGCAATTTTTAGCTCAGAGCATAGGTGAACCGTTGCGATACACTCAGGCGGTTACGGAACGCCAAAAGCTCTTTGAAACGCCCATACAGAGCCGTCAGAGCGGCCCTGTGGAGGGTGTAACAGGCGATAAAAAGAC
>LLYT01000056.1 GCA_002049545.1 Deltaproteobacteria bacterium tcs-42
TAACCGGATCCCCGTGAAAAAGAAGCGAAACGGATTGTCAAAGATCGTTATGCAAGCAAAGCCGGTGCTGGAGCAATTTCAAAATCTTTTACAATATGCTGTCGGTACTCAGCTCCGGAGAACCATCTGGGGCGGTATCGCGCAACCGCAACCTTTGTATTGTGGATAGGACCGTAAATATTCATCTGCTAACATAATCTAACCGTATATTACTCTTATTCTCCCTTGTAGCCGAATTCATTTATGTCATGATTGAATTACCAGAGAACCTTTCGATTGCCTATAATCACTTTATGAGCAGACAAAATATCCCCCATGAACTGCAGCCATATTTTCGAAAATGGTTACGTTTCTATGTCGATTTTTGTAAAAGATATCACCATCCCTATGCTGATCAGGAAAGTCGATCCAAATTTATTACCAAATTGAAAAGTAAGGGCCAATCGGAAGAGCTGCGACAACAAGCTAAAGCCGCTATTAATTTGTACTATGAGATGCTGCAAGCAAAAAACATATCAACTACTATCGCAGAAGAAAAAACTGATTTACAACAAACTGATATTACTGGGGCGCAAGAATCAAACTGTTTAGTGACTCCTGAAGAGATTATCTCAGGTGCCGACTGGAGATGGGTCTATATCAAACTTGAAGAACAGATCAAGGTTCGCCACTATTCTGACAAGACACTGAAGAGCTATCGGGGCTGGATCCGGCAATTTCAGACCTTTGTGAAAAGCTGTGATGCTACTACAGTAGATACAGAAATGGTTAAATCCTTTCTCACTTTTCTGGCGGTCAAGAGACAAGTTTCGGCGTCCAGTCAAAATCAGGCATTTAATGGTCTGCTATTTTTGTTTCGCCATATTCTGAATAAGAATTTTGGTAAAGTTGACGGGGTTGTCCGGGCAAAACAACGCAAGAACATCCCGACCGTTTTATCAAGAAAGGAAGTTGATCGCATCGTAAGTGAACTAAAACTACCATATTCACTGGTGGCTCAGCTTCTTTACGGCTGTGGCTTACGATTATTTGAATGCTTGAAACTCAGGGTGCAGGATCTTGATTTTGCGACCGGCATTGTCAGGATTCATGACGGTAAAGGGAAAAAGGATCGGACGGTGCCATTGCCTGAAGCTCTAAAGGAAGCATTGCAAGATCAATTAAAAATTGTAGCCAACTTACATAAGCAGGATAAAGCTGAGAACTACGACGGGGTTTTTATGCAAGGACGACTGGATGTCAAATATCCTAATGCCGCCAGGGAATTTCCATGGCAGTGGCTTTTTCCCGCTCGTACACTCACTTTTGTTCCTGAAGAGGGAGAGCATCGCCGTTACCATTTACACGAAAAACATGTGCAAAATGCACTGAAGAAAGCGGTTGATAAGGTCGCAATCCCGAAACGAGCAACAGCGCATACACTAAGACACAGCTATGCCAGTCATTTGTTGCAAGCCCATTATGATATCCGCACCATTCAGCAACTGCTTGGGCATGCCGATGTCCGCACGACAATGATTTATACCCATACGGTTCAAAGTACAGCTGCTAAAGATGCAAAAAGTCCGCTTGATTTTTAAGCGGCAGGCAATAACCTACAAGGGGCTACAATATCGTGAACATTACCGTCAGTCTCCATGGAGTTTTTCGTATTGATCGGTTCAAGCTTAAAAAGCTTGACTACCCTGATTGCAGCATTGTCCAGAATATTATTGACGATTTACAAATTCCCGTTAAACTATTGGGAATCATTCTGATTAATGGTACCCATGCAAAAGCTGAAGATATGCTACATGACGGTGACACCCTGATGTTGCTGCCCCTGCTTGAAGGGGGATAACTGTACGCGCCGAGGACATTCCATGAGAATCGAGACGACTGATCCAGTCACCAATCCAGAGTTGATACTCTACCGCCGCTGTACGATTAATTTAAAAAATGGTGAGCAAAAAATGGAGGATGTTCCATGCCTGAATCTCGAAGATGTGCTGGGGGGATTTGGACGCTCTTTTCAGTTACTGGCAGAGAGAGACATCAAAACTGCCTACTGTGCTGAAAACCCACTGATTATTAATACCGGTCTTCTCACTGGCAGCAGTGCCATGACTGGCCTGCGCACCTATTTTTCCAGTTACAGTCCGATCAAGGGATCAAAAGCAGGGTTTCCCGCAGCCATGTGGTCTGCCGGCAGTGGTAAATTCGGGGCCAAGTTCAAATGGACCGGGCTGGATGAACTGATCCTTGAAAATTGTGCTGACAACCCCCTTTATATTCTGATTAAGGAGACAAACAACGGGCCGCAGGTTGAACTGAAACCTGCCGACCATCTGCTTGGTCTTTCCACCCACGAAAAAATCATGACCCTACACCGGGAGTATGAAAACGCCCACTTTGCCGCCATCGGCCAGGCGGGAGAGAACTGGGAAAACGTCTTCATGGGATCGGTCGCCCTCTCCACCGTGAACCAGTTAAAATCGGGGGATGACAAACTGCGCTTTGCCGGTCGTGGCGGCATGGGGAGTATCATGGGATACAAAAATATCATTGCTTTAGTTGCTCAAAGTGAAGATAAAAATACTCCGATTACCGATAGCGTCAGAAAAGTTCACACCCAGGTCATCCAAGGGGGTGGTTCCGCCAGATTACAACCGATCAAACGTGGCGGTGGCGGTGGGACCTGGGCCGCTTACGACGTGATGCAGCCCTTCAATGCCGTGCCAATCAATAATTATCGCCCCCAGGGAAATGACCTTCCCGAAAAATTGTTCCGGGAAAACGTCGAAAAAAACTACGATATCCAGTCAGCAGCCTGCTATCGCTGTGGCATCACTTGCCACAACTATATTTCAGAGAAAAATCCCGATGGCAGCCGTGGCGATTTTATCGCCAAATTCGACTATGAACCTCTCAACCTCCTCGGTACCAATATCGGCATCCATGAAGCGGGCCAAGCAGGCCGCCTGATTCAGTTGTGTGACAATTTTGGGATGGATGCAATTTCTCTCGGAGTGACGGTGTCCTATACCCTCTCCTACAACGAACGTCATCCTGAAAAACCCCTTTTTAATGGGGCAACTTTCGGAGATTATGACAAAATCGGTGAATTGATCGTCCTTGCAGGTCAAGGGAAATTGCCCGCTATCGGCAAGGGATCCATGCGCCTTTCCGAGCTGATGGGGGAGACCGATTATGCCTACCACATCAAGGGGCTTGAGATTGCCGCCTACCAGCCAGAAACTAACCCCGGGTATTGCTGGGCCATCGCTGGTGGCCATATGTCGATGGGATCTTATGGCACCCTGATTCGTGAAGGGATCGCTGACGTCGATTCCTGGGTCAAAGTCATTACCGAAGACAAACTGCACATTGTCGGCTTTGATATGATTGGCTTGTGTAAGTTCTTCGATATTACTCAGGGGATTGGCACCAAAATGGTTGTTGATTGCCTGAAAAGTGATTTTGACTTAGAGATAGAAGCGAAAGAAATCAAAGCCGCCGTCCGTCGGGCATTTTTACTCGGATTAGCACTGGAACTCCGTCAAGGTTACACAAAGGCTGAGTATTGCCTCCCTGCCGAGGTTTCTAAAAATCCAAATCAGAACATCAAGCTTCCCAACATTTCCAATCCTGGCTTCATGGATGAACTGGCTGAAAAAGTCTGGAATGTATTTGACAAAGAGCTCGAGAATGACCCACTTAAATAGATAATTTCTCGATCTCACAGCTATTTCTGGTTTCCCCGAACTATCCTTTTTTTACTTGACTAATATACTCGTCTACTATAAATTCCCCCTGCTAATTGATATTTATTATCATCTTCAACGGAATCCGCATCATAAATCAGGAGTTTCTGCCATGCAAAAATCATTACGCCAAATCGCTTCGGGTGAAAAAGCAATCGTGACGTCGGTGACGGCTGAGGGTGATGTTGGTCGCCGTTTACGCGAAATGGGTTTATCACCGGGGACAGAAATCAAAATCCTGGGCCGAGCCCCCCTGAAAGACCCCGTTTCCATTCGGCTTAAAAATTACACCCTGACGCTGCGCAACAACGAGGCAGATTTTATCCTGGTCAATAAAGTGGAGGCTTAAGTGGAGGCAGCTGTCAAATGGAAGATTAAAGAGAAATCCACGGCAACAATTGCCCTGGCTGGCAACCCTAACTCGGGGAAAACGACCCTTTTTAATGCAATCACCGGTGCACATCAGCATGTCGGAAACTACCCGGGGATTACCGTTGACAGAAAAGAAGGGACTATCAATTTAAAGGATACAACCGTCAAACTGATTGACCTCCCCGGAACCTATTCTCTTTCTGCCTATTCTCAAGAAGAGCTGGTCGCTCGTAACTTCCTGACCGATGAAAAACCCGATATTGTCGTTGATATCGTTGATGCCACCATGCTGGAACGACATTTATATTTAGCCATTCAATTTATTGAGCTTGGAATCCCCGTAGTACTGGCCCTTAACATGATGGATGACGTAAGGAAACAGAATTTAACGATTGACACCGAAAAGCTGTCTCAACTGCTCAAATGCCCCGTTGTAGAAACCATTGCTCGCTCAGGAAAAGGCAAAAAAGAATTACTTGATACAGCCGTAAGTCATGTTAAAGATGAAAATCGGGAACCGACTCCGCTGGAGATTTCCTACGGCACCGAACTCGACCTGATTCTGGATGACATGACCAAAATCATTCAAGAATATCATTTTATGACCGATCGTTACCCGGCACGCTGGATTGCTTTAAAATATTTAGAGAATGATTCACAAATCATCCGCTTGGGACGACTGAACAACAAGATTTCCAAAAAACTGGAAGGAATCGTCGACAGAACCAAACAACACTGCATGAAAACAATGAAAGTTCCACCCGAAGCAATCATTGCTGATTACCGCTACGGTCTGATTAATTCCATCCTCAAACAGAACATAGTCGTTCAGGAAAAAACCCGACAGGAGCGAATTGACTTCACAGCTAAGCTGGACCGTGTTCTGGTTCACCGCTTCGGCGGCCCGATACTTATGGTTGCTGTTCTGTATGCCATGTTTCAAATCACCTTTAGTCTGGGTGAGGTCCCCATGGGTTGGCTGGAGAGCATCTTTGGCTGGATCGCATCTACAGCCACTGCACTGATTCCAGAAGGTATGCTCCAATCGCTCGCTGTCTCTGGCATTATTGATGGTGTCGGTGGTGTTATGGGTTTTGTCCCACTGATTGCTATCATGTTTCTGATGATTTCATTCCTCGAAGACTCCGGTTATATGGCACGGGTTGCCTATATGCTTGACCGGGTTCTGAGGATTTTCGGTTTACATGGCTACTCTGCTATGCCGTTTATTATTTCTGGCGGAATTGCCGGTGGTTGTGCCGTTCCGGGTGTTATGGCAACACGAACCCTGCGTAGTCCGAAAGAAAAACTGGCAACACTGTTAACCGCACCATTTATGCCCTGTGGCGCAAAATTACCGGTTTTTCTACTGCTGATCGCAGCATTTTTCACCGAATATAAAGCTCAGATGATGTTCTCAATTACTCTGTTTGCCTGGGTCATGGCTCTGTTGGTTGCCAAACTTGTCCGCACTACTGTAATCAAGGGGGAATCAACCCCATTCATCATGGAACTTCCCCCTTACCGGCTACCAACCTTGCGCGGAGTTTTCATTCATACCTGGGAACGAACCTGGCAATACATCAAGAAGGCAGGAACGGTCATCCTGGCCGTTTCAATTTTACTCTGGGCAGCAATGACTTTTCCGGGCTTACCGGAAGAGCAGACCAACCAGTTTGAAATTGAAAGACAAGCCGCCTTCACCACAATCCAGAGCCCTGCAGAACGCGAACAGATTCTGACAGACATCAATAACCTTGAAGGGCAAACGGCCCTGCGCCATTCACTCGCTGGAAAAGTAGGAACATTACTTGAGCCCTTCAGCCAACTGGCCGGCTTTGATTGGCGGACAAATATTGCCCTTGTCGGTGGGTTTGCTGCTAAAGAGGTCATCGTTTCCACCTTTGGCACGGCATATTCTCTGGGAGATGTCGATCCGGAAGATGCGGGCACTCTGTCCAGCCGCATTGCTGCTGATCCAACCTGGAACAAATTCACCGCCCTGGCGATGATCGTTTTTGTACTGCTCTACGCCCCCTGTGTTGTCACGGTTGTGACTATGGCGAAAGAATCGTCCTGGCGCTGGGCAATCTTCGCCACGGCGTTTAATACAACTTTAGGGTTCGGAATGGCCGTTGCCATCTATCAGGTCGGGACAAAACTTTTTACTTAGCGATCGACTCAGTTTTTTTTGCAAGTGCATCAATATTGATGCTTTCGCCCTGAAAAGAAAGGATCACCATGTTTTCATGGGATTTAACAATCACGTTTATAATCGTTGCGGCGGCAGCATATTACGTTGCTCTGAGTTTTTTCAAAACGATAATGGGAGCAGTGAATGGGTGCTCAGGGGGGTGCTCCAGCTGCTCACATTGCAGGCCGGATCAGGAGAACATCGGGGACAGGATGGCTCAGGTTATTGAACAGTCTAAGCAGCAGAATATTCATAAAAAAAGTCGTCCAATGTGATTATTTTTCGCTCACTGGACGACCAAATCAGATCGTCATTCGCTGGTCAGGTTATATTTTTCCAGTTTATAGCGCAGGGTTCCACGGGGGACATTGAGAATCCGTGCGGTTTTTGCTACGTTTCCACCCGTCAGTTTGAAAGCTTTTTCGACCAGCTCCTTCTCAACCTGACCGACCACATCGTCCAGCACAATCCCTTCTGGCGGTATTTCATAATTGAACGGCATTTCGCTCTGGGGTGATTCACCCCAGATCTCACGGGGGAGTTGAGCGGGCAAAATCATTTCAACGTTATACATAATACAGATTCGCTCAACCACATTGCGCAGTTCTCGTACATTTCCGGGCCAATGGTAGCGCATCATCAAATCGAGAGCTTCACGGCTGAAACCCTGCATTGACTTGTTGAATTCTGTACTGAAACGTTGCAGGAATGTCTCAAGCAATATCGGAATATCCTCGCGCCGATCACGTAGTGGCGGAATGTGGATTGGAAAAACATTCAGACGATAATAAAGGTCCTCACGAAATTCCTTGCGCTCCAGTGCCCCTTTCAAATCAGCATTGGTAGCCGCAATAATCCGCACATTAATATCGAGGTTACGATTCCCACCAAGTCTACGGATTTTACGATCTTCAAGAACACGTAGCAGTTTCACCTGGAGGCTCACATCCATTTCACCAATCTCATCGAGAAACAGGGAACCCCCATCAACCTCCTCAAATAAACCAACTTTACGGCTTTTTGCGTCGGTAAAAGCACCCCTTTCATGACCGAAAAGTTCTGTTTCAAGAAGATTAAATGGCAGTGATCCACAATTAATTTCGATAAAAGGGTGCCCACTGCGTGGGGATAGATTATGTATCGCCTGAGCGACCAGTTCCTTTCCGGTTCCGCTGTCTCCGGTAATCAACACCGTAGCCGTTTCATGCTTGGCCACTTCACGAATCTGTTGGAAAATCTGCTTTAATGCTGGACTGTTTCCCACCATATTGATGCCATCAGAATCACGCGAGAGGCGTTTGACTTTACGCCGTAACTTCTGGGTTTCAAGGGCCAGCCTGACAATCAAATGGATCGCATCAGCCTTGAACGGTTTTTTAATATAATCGTAGGCACCAATTTTCAACGCCTCGACAGCGCTCTCTACCGTCCCATATCCAGTTATAATGATAACCAGAATTTCCGGATCAACTTCACGCATTGCACGCAACACGTCCAGACCGCTACTACTACCTAGGTTCAGATCAAGCAAAACCAGGCTGATTTCTTCTTCAGCAACGATGCGGATGGCTTCTTCAGGTGAACCGGTCAAAATAGGTCGATAACCATCTTCAGCTATAATCCGCTCAAGATTCTCCCGAATAAAGGCTTCATCATCAACAATAAGGATTTTTTCCATGACATTGACTCCTGAACATATATATCAACCAACTTGAGTGATCGGCAACGAAGAGAGCAGCAAGAAGGCTCCGAGAACTTTTTTATGTAAGTTGAGACGCAACATGGAGCAGATTATAGACGAAATTCAGGTGAGAGCATAGAATGGATAAAATATATTCTAATCAGCACAATCTATCACTTTGCTCATACCATTCTCGCTAAAAGAGAATTCCACGAACAAAGTGACGTCTGGTGGGATATTATTTATTACGCGAAACGACATAATCAGCGAGGGTAAAAAGGGCCTGTCGTGACTCGCTGTCAGTAAAAATGGTCAGTTGCTGTTTTGCCCTTTCAATTCTTTCCGTCGCCTTGCTACGGGTATAATTGATCCCCCCTTTTTGATCGATCAAAGCACAAATAGAATCAAGATCCTTATTGACTAATTCTTCGGCCTCGATAATCCTGGAGATTTCATCGCGCTCAACTTCAGTGGAATGAGCATATGTGTGGATCAGGGGCAGAGTCATCTTTCCCTCAAAGAGATCATGCCCTTTCTCC
The DNA here is from genome assembly GCA_002049545.1 of Deltaproteobacteria bacterium tcs-42. Classification (GTDB taxonomy): domain Bacteria; phylum Desulfobacterota; class Desulfuromonadia; order Desulfuromonadales; family Geopsychrobacteraceae; genus Desulfuromusa. Next base: position 8,530 of record LLYT01000056.1, read on the forward strand.
TTACCGAACTTCTCTTCGTCAGCAACATAGTCAAGGGCATCATCCATTAATTGAAAGGCCGTCCCGATTTCCAGGCCAAACTCACGTAAAGCCATTTCCTGATTTTCATCAACCCCGGCAAGAACTCCAGCAACCTGGCAGGCGGCAGCGATCAAAATGGCAGTCTTGTCACGGACAACTTGCAGGTAGCGGGATTCATCAACCTCAAGATCACAAGTGTTAATCAGCTGAAGAATCTCACCCTCAGCTAACTGTGCAGTGGTATCGGACAGGATTTGTAGAATCTTCAGACTGTCGGAACCGACCATAACTGAAAAGGACTTGGCAAACAGGAAATCACCAACCAGAACAGATGCCTGGTTTCCCCAGACAGAATTGGCTGAACGATTTCCACGGCGTAAGTTAGCACTATCGACGACATCATCGTGCAGCAAGGTCGCGGTATGGATGAATTCAACAACCCCGGCCAACTCGATATGCTTGTCCCCCTGATATCCACACAAACGCGCGCAGAGAAGCAATAACATAGGCCGAATACGCTTACCACCACTGGAAAGAACATAGTTCCCTACCTGACCCACCAGCTTAACGTCTGAAGCCAGATTTTTCTTGAACTGGTTTTCAACCGCTTGCATTTCATCTTTTAATAGCGCAACAACCGTTTCCATAACCTCAATATGTCCTCAATTAAATAGCGTCATATAATTTTACAAAGCAAACTTTTGATCGGGCAAGATATTAAAAATTGCCTCAACTATTGTCAAAACTTTTTACCGCAGAGCGGCAAGCTTTGACTTCAGTCAGAAACAGGTTGAACGGGGACAAATTGTTTTTTATCAGCGATCCACCGATAAGCACCAGTTTCCCAGATCATTTCAACCAGGTCCCAATCCAGGTGTAGAGATTCTGCTTCACCAGTCAAATCTGACACTTCAAGAATTTCAATATCATCGATAATCTGGTCGCCATTCCTGTCGGCCCAGTGGAAGGGCTTAACTTGCATCGTTCCAACCGATTGCAGTGCTGCTGAAAAATGTTGTCCTTCAGGATTAGCTATCAATTCACCGGTGATTTTCAAATCGGATGCAGAGTCAACATCCTCAGGGACTTCGAGAATATAAAAGACCTGAGTTTTCAAGAGTGGTTTTCTGAAAATCCATCGGGCTCCCCCAGCATCAGAATCAATATGAGAAGTCACTGGCTGAGATTCGAGCAAGCGCCATCCAGGAGGAAATGTTTCTTTCAATATCATCCCTTTCAACGGTCTTTCTGCAGAAAGTTCAGCTTGAACCAAGACACGGCTGCCAGGCGCTACGTAAGTTGGGAGAAACCTTTTTGCCTGTAAAACAGGCGCAGGAGGTGTATTAATCTGCTGAAACAAAAAGAACAAACCACCAAAAACCACACAAATCAATAACAACAGGTAAACCCATTTATTGTTATTGGATTCTATCACAGTGTCAGTCGAAGCAGTCACAACTTCTTCATCTTCCTGTTTCAAGATATCAACGAGGTCAACCTCCAGAGCTTCAGCCAGTCTTATCGCGTTATCCCGCATAATTGTCGGATAGCGATTATTCTCCCAACGCGAGACCGTATCGGTCGTGACCGCAACAACCTTGGACACATACAACTGTGTCAAACATTTTTCTTCACGGATTCTACGAACAGATTCACCATCTATGGCGACTGATGGGGGATTCGATGGTTCCATACAAGGTATCCACAAGGATCAGATTCAGGTTTTCGGGAGTCTAGCAAAGAGCCCGCAATGGTGTAAACAACCGAATAAAAAGCTCTTACCGGAGCATGAGTGATTCGGTCAATAGTATTTAACTATGATGCTTTGGCAAAAACTCATGGGATGGCGACACCATTAACTAGCTAAATTTATTAGATTGCAACCCGACATCATGCGATATTCAAATCGATGTCGAGTGAAATCCCGTCAAGATTGTGGAATTATCAGAACCAGGAGCCATTTCACAACTTAAAAGGAGGAAGACTATGAAAAAGCTGATTATTCTATTAACTGCCATAATTTTAGTTTCAGCGATTGCAACAGTCGTCATTGCAGTCACGACTGGTCCTGACGAAATCAAATATACACCGAAAATGGGCACCGTTACTTTTAACCACCTGGCTCATCAAGGATTAACTGATTGCTCCACCTGTCACCATACCGGAGACTACACTCAATGTAAAAGTTGCCATGGTGTTGATCAAAATGCACCAAAATCCAAAGATGCATACCACAAACAATGTAAAAACTGTCACAAAGAAATGGAACAAGGTCCGACCAAATGCAAGGGATGCCATATCAGATAGCTGCTACATAAAGTTCGGCTCCTCAACAAGGCAGGTTTCTCTGAGAAATCTGCCTTGTTGTATTCAACATCATCCCCCCACAAAACCTCATGTCCCCCAGACAAATAAAAAAATTGAAATTAGTTTTATTTTTTAGTTGACATTAATTATTATTTGTATATAATTGAGTCAAAGATAAAAACTCTCTCTCAAGAAGAACTTTTGCCCCGTGTTCTACCTCCTGACGCGGGGCTATTTTTTTGCCTCCCTCGATCATCCCCCTTTGAACACCTTGAGCAAATGGGGGACCAGTTGTTTTTTACGTGAAAGGACACCTCTTAATCGGTAAATATTGTCAGATTCCTGCGGATAACCAATAATGAATGGCAATTCACTCGAACCTGCCGTCAATAACAAACTGTTTTCCTCAACGATATCTGTAATCAAGAGCGCTGCGAGTTCATAACCTTTTTCAGAGCGAACTTTCTTCAACTCTACCAACAGTTCATCCTGGCGCTGATGAAAAGAATGAAAATTCACTACTTCAACCTGTCCTAAACCAAGCGAACTGGAGTCAACTCCGTACTCTTTAAAATCGTTGAAAATCAATTTGCGTGCCGGAGCTCCACTGGCCATCGGGCTTCCTGCTGCGAAAAGCTGCGCCCCGAACTCCTGATGATCCAGCCCTGAACATTTCTCCAACCAGGGGATTAAGTTACGATCGATGTCCGTCGTTGTGGGTGACTTTAATATAACTGTATCTGAAAGCAACCCGGCCAGGAGTAATCCGGCAATTTTCTTTTCCGGTTCAATCCCTGCCTGTTGATAGAGTGTTGAAACCAGGGAACAGGTACTTCCCAGGGGCTGGTTGATAAACCTGATGGGCAAGTCGGTATGAAAATTACCTAAACGATGGTGATCAATCACCTCAACAATTTCAACCTTATCTGCACCGGGGACGGCTTGTGACAATTCATTATGGTCAACGAGAACCAACTTGACTGGTGAGTTTTTGATCAGGTGGCTTTTGGTTGCAATCCCCTCGACTCGACCATCAACAGAACAGACAATAGCACCGGATTGTTTGCTGTGAGTCAATTTCAACCGGAGATCTTCGAGTAAATCGTTGGGTCTGACAACCATAAAATCGGTTTCAGCCAAAACGCCAACCGGGGTCGACATCCGTGTCAACCAGACACAGTTGGCCGTATCATAATGACTCACAAGGATCGAGACGTTATTCTGACGTGCAGTTTCAAGCAGTTTGCTGTCGACCGGAGAATTTCCCGAAATGATCAGCAAACGGACACCTGCTTCAACGGCTAGTCGCTGGATTCCGGGGCGATCACCGGTGATTAAAATCGTTTTCTCAGGGTCAATCCCTTCAACCCAGCGGCTGAAACTTGCTTCACGTCTTGCACCTACATGAAGGTCAAAATCTTCAACCTGGTCAGACTTTAATAAATGCTGTGCAGTTGCACCAAGACATCTCTGGATAGAATTGAGAGAAGCACGGATACGACGCAGTTTTTCCGGTTCAGCGGGAACAAGAAAGAATTCGGTGGCTCGCTTTAACAGCAAGAACCCCTGAGCAAGACCTTCATCGTCAACTACCGGAAGCAACCGGATATGGTGTTGATGATAAAGCTCAATCGCTTTCGACATCGGTTCGGACCGGTGGATCGTGATTACCTGTTCGGTGACAACATCTTTAATCCGGGGGTGAACATCAGAAAGCAGTTCTGGGACAGCAACCCCCAGATGATCCAGAACAAATTGAGTCTGGTGGTTAATTGTTCCAGCTCTGGCTGCGAAAACCCTTGATAATCCCTGCTGACGGCGCAACTCTGTATAAGCAATGGCACTACAAATTGAATCTGAATCGGGATTTCTATGACCGATCACATAAGTTTTATCCTGCCCCTGCATAGTAATCTCCAGTTATTTTATGGGGTACGAAGCTTGCTATTCTCATCACACAGGAGGCTGTCGGACTTTGGTGCCAAAAACAGACGGGTCAACAAAAAAAATAATAATTTTGACAACTCTCTTAAGATAAAAAATCATGACTTGAATTCAGGGCCTTTTCGATAAAAATCTCGCTGAAAACAATCATTTCTTGACGAAAACGCTTCTTGCCTTTAATATCCATATATTCAAAATATATTGAGGAGTTTATCATGACGTCAGAGTTTGAAGAACTACCTTTTGATTCCAACCAGGATTATGATCGTGAATCTGAAATCCTGAAAGTTCTCGGACATCCAATCCGCCTGAAAATCGTTGCCGGACTCTTGTCGCAATCATGTAATGTAAAAAAGATATGGGAGTGCCTCTATCTTCCACAGGCCACCGTTTCCCAACACCTTGCATTACTAAAAAATAAAAACATTATTGCTGGACGTCGCGAGGGAGTTGAAGTTTATTATCAGGTCACTTCGCCTGAAGCCATTCGAATTGTTGCAGCAATCTTCGGTGATTCCATTCACTGCAAATAGGCAACACAATAAATTTTAAAAAAAACGGCCGTCCAAAATAACGACCTTTTTTTATTTCACCAGATCTATTTTCCGGAACGGATTGTCGCTACAGTTTTCCCCCGAATCCCCCAATTTTCTGCAGCAACTTCTTCAATAATCACATGAGTCGCCTCGGGATTCTTACCCAGAACCTCTTTCATTGCGACTGTAATCCGATCCATCAGTTCTTCCTTTTTCTCAGCACTGATCCCTTCAAGTGCTCGCACGGTAACGACTGGCATTTAAGCTCTCCTTTCGACACTACTTGCAAATGGAATGTTCAATGTTCAGTATAGCCCGAGATCGAAAAAATCTACAGTCAAATTGTGCATAAATTGATTATGTTAGTTCCCAGATTAGCCTGCACGTAAATTTCTGATTATTTTTCATAATTCTGCTAGTTACTCTTGTGACCAACCATTGCTGAGTCGAAGTTTACGAATGATCATATGTTTCCTTTAAGTTGATATTAAATACTCAACTTGCAAATACCAATGAAGTGATTGTATGGCCACGACATTACTGTGACATCAAGGTGACAATGGTGTGACAGTTTAATAAAATCAAGCATATAAAAATTGTAAATTTGTGAAATATAACGGCTGAATAACCTGCCCCAAGCATTTTACCGACCAACTTGATTCGAAGTTGTTAGCTTGAATAACCTACCAAGGTCATCTGGAAAACCGCTGTGCTTGGGGTCAGCGTTAAGTGATTTGTTAGCTGATTCTAATATGCTGTCTCAGTATTTAGACACCAGCATGCAGTGATTTGGATGGGAAAGGCTTGACCGATTTCCAAGCAGTTGAAGTGTTTTGTGCTTTCCAGAGGTCATAATTCCTTTGAAGGTTTATCCAAAAGCTCGGAGAAGTATCAAAGGCACGAGATAATCTTAATGCCATATCAGGAGTTATTGCACCATTTCCATTAATAATTTTTGATAATGTTTTTCTTGAAATATTTAAAGTTGAAGCCAGTTTCGTTATGGTGATGGAAAGTGGTTTTAAATAATCATCTTTTATGATTTCCCCTGGATGTGTTGGTTGTCGTATCATTTTTTTCATGTTTGTCACCTCAATGATAATCGTCGTAATTTACGATGTACGCATCGCCATCGATAAATTCGAAAAATACTCTCCAATTGCCAGAAACACTTACAGCATATTGTCCTTTCAAGTTTCCAGTCAACTTATGCAAGTTTGAACCTGGATAATTCATATCTCGTATTTCACTTGCAGCATTCAAACGATCAAGGATCTTCCCAAGTCTATTTGCATGTTCAGGTTTTATACCTTTCTTTTTGCCAGAGTAGAAAAAATCTTCAAGTCCCTTATGTTTAAATGATTTGATCATAAACTGCATTGTAACCCTTGAGGTTTCAACTGTCAATTGCTCTTTTGGGTAATATGGATCTCACAGCTAACTTATTTATGGACGGCCAAAATTCAGGCGTCCCTGCCCGTATAAGACGCCACCCGTTTTTTAAAAACACACTGAAACGATATTACTTTCAAAGTGTTATGACATTCCCCACCCTTTAGGACGGCTTTTTATACGGAACCAAGCAGGTGGGACAAGCAGGGGGGGGACGCTCTTAAATAATTGAATTAACAGCGACTAAACACAAAAGAAGTGGGTAGAGTAGAGAGCAGGTCTCACCAGCATTAGGTTTCAGCTTGTCTGTTTCCGCCCCTTTCGTCTGGCGGTGCCCATGTAGCCGTTACCATAACTGTTTCAACCAGCCCTCCCTCATCAAACCGTGCGTGCGGTTTTCCCGCACACGGCTTTCCGATGTTCTTCACTGCAAGGCATGTGCTTTCGTCCAGCCTGCTGATGTGGGCACTTTTCGTAGTCCGTATTTCACATACAGGTTCCGATTGCCAAACCGGGCGTATCCTTCTTTTCGATTTCTGACCTTGTGCCTTTTGCTCAGGTGGGTTCGTAATCGCTGCTCAACATGACCCCGTACATGCTGGAGTGTTTTGCTGCAATTTCGATAGTGGAAATATGAACACTTTATATTCGCTCATGCCGGGATTGAAACTCATCCCCCGTCAACCGACTTGATAGTGTAATAAGTTCAAACCCTTTTCAATATTTAACTCGGGAAAATCGTTACCGGAGTCAAGAGTCTGCAACAGTTGTGCTTGCGGACAAAACTCCCTGAACAACGGATGAATGAAATCAGAAGACAAATATGGGCTACTTAAGCAAATCAGCATTTCACCTCCAGGTCTGAGCAGTGCAGGCAATTTACGCACTAATTTTGGCCAGTCCCGATGGGGCTGGAAGCTGCCTCCCTGTTCACCCGGGGGATCACAAATAATCAGATCGAAGGGTGCTAATTTACGCAATTTACTGAAACTGCGAAATAACTCTAACTGTAAAAAACTGACCTTGCGTAAATCGAGTTTATTAAGTTGATGATTTAAGCGCCCCAACTCAAGAGCTCCACGGTTCATATCAAGATTGACAACCTGGGTTGCCCCAGCAGCTATCGCTGCAACAGAAAAACTGCAACTATAAGAGAAAAGGTTGAGAACCTTTTTTCCACCTGCGATCTTCTTCACCAAAGATCGTCCTTGCTCCATATCGATAAAAAAACCAATATTCTGCGCTGCTGCTAATCTCAAGCGGTATTTCAATCCCGATTCAACGGCATTGACCTCTTCAGGCAAGTGACCAAACAAAATGGAACTTGGTGAGTTTCGCAAATAACGTTCCTGCAGGACAACTGCTTCAAGAGCTTCAAGTTGTGAGCGCAACAGAGAGACAAGCTGGGCAAGCCAAGTTTCATCGCGTTGTTTGTATAGAGTCACCAATACAACCGGCTTGAACCAATCAATCACAACATCTTCATAATCAGGGAAGCAATGGCCACGACCATGGAAAAGACGGCGGGACTCATCTCCCACGTATTTTTTTTGGATAATTTCTTCCGGTATTAACTTCATATCATCAACAAATTCAAAAGATGAAAAAAACTTGACCAATCTTTTAAATAACTACTGGAAATGATAAATAAAATTGGTCATAATGCACAGAACATGATGGGAGAAAGATCAATGAACAGAACAAATCTGATCATTTTCATTCTATTGGTATTGCTTGGAGCTATTGGCCTGGCCATCTATTTCCAGGGCAATCCAGTCTCTGAGCAAGTTATCCAGGACATTCAACCAACTCCACCCCCTGAGCCAATTAAAAACCCTATCGTACATTATCCGGTTCCAGAAGCGGACCCACAACCGACCCCGGAACCATCCGAAGCATCAGCAGAGCAAAACGATACGACCGTAGCGGCGGTCAATCCACTCCTTCCAAAGATTCTACCGCCAGTGCAGGAAAGTGACCAGAGCATTCGGGATGCTTTTAACGGTTCACTCAGTGGCAAAACAACCATCAAACCGTTATTCATGAAAAACTTCATTCAAAAGCTGGTGACCACTATAGACAATCTGCCAGAGAAACAACTGCCACGTGCTCATTTACCAATCAAAGCCCCTGGTGGAAAATTCCTGGTGGCAGGAACAACCGAAGCTCCCCAAACCAGCAGCAGAAATCATAAGCGCTATAGCCCCTATTTAACCCTGCTGGAGTCGATAGACAGCGATTTAGTCATCAAAATCTACACCCACTTCTATCCCTTGTTCCAAGAGGCCTATGAACAACTAGGCTATCAAAACTCCTATTTCAATGATCGGTTGGTCTATGTGATTGACCACCTGCTGGAGACACCCAACCCTCCAGATCCGATTCAACTGGCCCAACCTGCCGTCCTCTTCACTTACGCAAATCCTGATCTTGAGAAACTCTCAGCAGGGCAAAAGCTGTTGCTCCGCATAGGACAGAAGCAGAGAGTCAGTCTCCTTAGCGTTTTGGATACCTATCGACAGAAGTTAACAACCCTGCATCCCTGACAGAAAAAAGGCCCAACCATTTCGAGTTGAGCCGTTTCCAGCCCCCTGTAGCTTTTTCGCGGCAACAAGGCGGCCTTTGATTTGCCTGGCCTATGCTATACAAAATGAAGGGCAACGAAGCTGCCGTGGAAAAGGGCAAGTAAGATGCGAAGATTTAGGGGTTACAGGGGACAAGTTCACACAAAATGAAACAGGTAAAGTCACGAAAACCGTCGTTCGATGCCCTGATACCCTGATTCCACCAAACCTCTGACCGGATCAATCCCGGGATAGACCCAACCTTCAGTGCGCTGAAACTTGACAATTTCATCACTCTCAATGAGCCCTTGTAACACCTGGGGTTCAACCATCCCGATCATTCCATCTTGGTAAACAACTGATATTTCTCTCATAATCACTCTCCGTTGTCACCGTTAGAGTCTAACACGTGACAAGACAGATGCAAAGTGAAAGGAGTCTACCTCCTGCGTTCCGGCCCAACGTAATCGCCTCGCAAAGTACTTCTTATCGGATCCTTTTCAACGACCACCCAACCAGAAGAGCGTTCAAATTGTTCAATTTCACTCATCACAATCAATTCGTTGAGCTTCTGAGAAGGGATCAAGTCGATACGACCATCTTTAAAGCGAACACGTATCAGCATACTTTTCTCCAAATAAAATATCTCATTGTTGGTAGCCTGTCATTTAATCCAGGAGAGCATCAATAGCATCAAAATCGAAGCGTTTTTCTGCCAAATCAGTGATCAAGCGAATCTTGTGGGTATCCTCTGCTGTCAGTTTTGAAACATCATCTGTTATGATTTGAAAAACGGTTGATGATGTCCGTCCTGCTCGCATGTACGGGATTCCGCTACTATCAATTATTTTCTGTGTAATATGGCTGATTTGCCCTATTCCGGGAATAATGATGCCGGCAATCTTGTCACGATATTCATCTAATTGATAAAGATTCGAAATTGTCACCAGCAGTTCATCTCGGCTGCTGTTGACAATAAGCAGTGTCGCCTCTTCAAGCAATTCGACAACTCTTTGTGAAGAAGCAGCCCCAATCTGAACATTATGAACAATCTTCTGGGCCTGTTCTTGTGTCGCGCGAAGTTTGATATCAAGAACATTGGCGATGCGACGGATGGTTGGGTTGGCCAAAATCGGGTGATAATTAAATCCACCAACAACCTGGATCGCTTCATCAGCAAAAGCCATGTCCAGGTATTTCAGAGTTTGTTCCCGCTTTTCTGGCACAATTTTATTGACAAGAATAGCCCTGACTTCGGCCTGTTCCTTCTGAAACAGTGCGAGATTCACCTGAGCGGTATCAACAACATTACCCAAGCCACCACCCGTCACCATCAAAACCGGTGCTCGCGTTTCTCTGGCTATTCTGGCGTTATTACATCCAAACAAGGTTCCAACGCCGGTATGACCAGCCCCCTCAATAATCAGAAAATCGTTTTTCGCATCAAGTTCAGCAACTGCATCCAGCATTTGCTGAGAAATCCTGTCCCGATTGAGAACTCCGTCCATAATCCGTCGAGTATCACCCTGCTGCAAAACAAATGGCGACATCAAAGGCAAATCATCAACCAAATCAAAATTACGGGCAATAACTACGGCATCTTTATCAGCAGTCTGGCCATTAAATGTAACTGGTTTGGGGCCAATCGGCTTGATAAAGCCAACCCGCGAATATTTCTTTTTAGCCATGTGCATCAGAGAAAGACTGGTCGTCGTTTTACCACTGTTCATTCCCGTTGCGGCAATAAAAATTTTTCTTGCCATAATAAATACCCCCGATCAGCTATTGACTGATAGTTCCGGAATGGTTTCAAAGGTCTCCCCGTTTCTCCGGCGTTCTACATAAGAATAGATGTTTTCAAATTCACCCTGCAGTAAAACAAGAATATCCTGCAGGTTCTCAATCCCGACAACAACGGGCTGATATTTTGTCTGTTTTGCTATTTTAATAAAGTTAGGACTCTTCTGTTGGGCAACTAAAATCCCTGCATCGCTAACCAAAGAGATTATCGCCTTCATCTTATCGGATTGGGCATGCTCCATATCTTTGGCAGTATTGGCCCGCTGTTCTATAAAGCTGCTCCCGGACGCTTCAAAAATGTCATAGATAAAAAAACTCTCGGTATCCCCCATGTGAGTGTTTGCAATGGTGTTACCATCATTTGATCCGATACAAATTCTTATTTTCCGCATAATGCTACCTGTCTGTAGATCGATTGAGACTAACTGAAAAAAATCAACTTGACTCCCATCAGCAACAGCATAACACCGACCAATGTCCGCAACAGATCGTTTGGCAATTGGGTCGCAAAATGGGCACCAATAAAACTGAAAATTATAAAACAAACCATCACAATCAGGCCTGCCCTGATATCAACATACCCCTGCTGGTAATAACGCATCGCTGCCAATAAACTTAGAGGGGCGGCAACTATAAATAAAGTGGTCCCCTGGGCAAGTTTTTGCGGGAAATTTGCAAACACAGAGAGACTGAAAATTATCAGCGCACCTCCCCCGACTCCGACAGTTCCCATCACCAATCCGGCCAGCGAGCCGATGAGAACAAACTCAAGCATCAAGCCAGCTCAACTTTCTGATTCTGACTTTGTGTGACAGCTTTCCTGACTGTATTCATTATACCTTCTGCATCAAGACCCAATTGAGTCCGTAATTCGGCCTGGGTTCCCTGACCAACAAAATGATCTGGAATTCCAATTCGCAACACGGGCAGGGTCAAGCCGGTATCGCTTAACAATTCAAGGACTGAGGTACCAAAACCACCTTGCAGGGCATTTTCTTCAGCAGTCACCACAAAGGGGACCTTTTCTCCTTGTGAAATAATCAATTCGCTATCCAGGGGTTTTATGTACCGGGCATCAATAACACTGATATTCACCCCCTGCTCGGCGAGTTGATCTGCTGCGAGCAACGCTTCACCAACCATGATTCCAACAGCAATAACCAGACCGTCGTCACCTTCACGTAATAGTTCTCCCTGTCCGATCTCCAGCGGCTCGATATCATCAAGCAACGGCAAACCAAAGCCATTACCACGCCGATAACGATAAGCAAAAGGGCTTTCCGACAAACTGGCCGTCTTCATCAGGCGTTGCAGTTCAACTTCGTTACGTGGCACAGCAAAAATCAAATTGGGGATATGGCGCAGAAAGGAAAGATCAAACACCCCATGATGTGTTGGTCCGTCGGCACCCACTAGACCACCACGATCCAGAGCAAATGTAACCGGGAGATTCTGCAGGCAAACATCGTGCAGCACCTGATCGTAAGCACGTTGCATGAAGGTTGAATAGACCGTCACAATGGGACGCTGCCCCTGACACGCCAACCCGGCAGCAAATGTTACAGCATGCTGCTCAGCGATACCGACATCAAAGAATCTTGTCGGAAAGAGTTCGGAGAAGGGGTTCAGTCCGGTCCCTTCAGCCATGGCCGCAGTAATAGCGACGATCCGGTCATCCTCACGGGCAAGATCAATCAGGGTTTCACCAAACACTTTCGTGTAAGAAACAGCAGAACCCGGCTTGCCGCCCTTAACTTCTCCACTTTCAGTATTGAATGCTCCAATACCATGGAACTTGGGGGGATTCCGTTCCGCTGGTTCATAACCCTTTCCTTTTTGGGTCAGGACATGCAGCAGTACCGGCCCTTTAATCTGAGAGACATTACGCAGGGTTTGAGTCAATTCTTCAATATTATGTCCGTCAATCGGTCCAAAATAATCGAAACCAAAGCCCTCAAACAGCATTCCCGGGGTCATGAAGCTTTTCAATGATTCCTCGGCACGCTTGGCCAGATTAACCAAATCGCGGCCGAATCCCGGCACATAACTGAGAATATTTTCGGTCTCTTTTTTGAAACGAATAAATGATTTAGAGGTCATTTTCCGACTCATAAAAGAGGATAGTGCTCCGACATTTGGAGAAATAGACATCTCATTATCATTCAAGATAACGACCATTTTCTGTTTCAAATGTCCGGCGTGATTCAAACCTTCAAACGCCATTCCGGCGGTTAATGAACCATCACCGATAACCGCGACAACCTTGCTATCTGCTTCGACAATATCCCTTCCTGCTGCCATCCCCAAAGCCGCAGATATCGAGGTACTGGAATGACCGACTCCGAAAGCATCATACTCACTTTCCCCTCGCTTGGGAAAGCCGCTGATCCCATTCAGTTGTCTCAAGGTTTCAAATTGATCCTGACGACCGGTGAGTAATTTATGGGCATAGGCTTGATGGCCGACATCCCAGATAATTTGATCTTTTGGTGAATCAAAAATCCGATGCAGTGCAATCGTGAGCTCGACAACACCAAGGGAGCTGCCAAGATGACCACCATTCGCAGCAACCGTTGTGATGATCTGCTCACGCAATTCTTCTGCCACCGTGCCAAGCTGATGTTTTGCGAGCTTTTTCAACTCGGCTGGCGACTTTATTTGTGAAAGAAGGGTTCCCATGTCTCTGCCTCGCGTCAAATATTTGTAGCCGATCAAGTTCCTAGTTGTTAAGTGCCAGCACATCGTAGACAAAAAAATGTGCCAGGACATCGTTTACAAAATAGATCTCTGACAATCGAATAGCCACCCTTTATTCTTCTGAGCATTTCCACTGTGGAGGTGCTCATGAATGAAGAAGAAAAACTACGTATCT
>LLYT01000057.1 GCA_002049545.1 Deltaproteobacteria bacterium tcs-42
GCCGACGCAAGCATGGACAGGAAGTCCATGCTGAAGTGGGCGAATCCTCTCGGGCGTGCCAATAAGACAGATCAAAAAACCTGTACCGCTTAATTGAGCAGTGCAGGTTTTTTTTGTCCAGAGGATTCGAAGCGGAGCGAGCGCAGCCTGAATGGCTGAAGAGCGGCCAGGGAAGGCCGCGTCAGCGAGCGGAGGGGAGCCGACGCAAGCATGGACAGGAAGTCCATGCTGAAGTGGGCGAATCCTCTCGGGCGTGCCAATAAGACAGATCAAAAGACCTGTACCGCTTAATTGAGCAGTGCAGGTTTTTTTTGCCCAGAGGGTTCGAAGCGGAGTGAGCCAACGCTGCTACTGTCCGGATCGTATCAGGTGGGCATGTTGATCTCAGCGGCGTGTTTGCATTGTTATGTCGTTGCGATTTTCCCGCAGAGATCATTCGCCTTCTTTGAACTCTGTCATAAACTGGTGTACTGTCTCCATCATCTCCGGTGATCCCGTGAAAAAAGGGACACGCTGATGTAACTCTGTGGGCTCTAAATCAAGAATCGGATTATACCCATCAGTTGCTAGCGCTCCGGCTTGCTCTGCCAGAAAGGCAATGGGATTACATTCATATAACAAGCGTAATTTACCCGATGGAGTCTGTGCTGTCGGTGGGTAAATATAGATCCCCCCTTTGAGCAAGTTGCGGTGAAAGTCAGCAACCAGAGACCCAATATAGCGTGAAGTATAAGGGCGGTTTGTGGGCTTGTCCTCGACCTGACAATATTTCAGGTATTTTTTTACACCGAGTGGGAATTTGATGTAATTGCCTTCATTGATGGAATAAATCTTCCCGTTTTTTGGAATAGAGAGAGATTCATGGGAGAGGCAGAACATGCCAATCGATGGGTCATAAGTGAAACCATGAACACCGTTGCCCGTGGTAAAAACAAGCATGGTTGAAGAACCATAGATGACATAACCTGCCGCGACTTGTTTTCGTCCGATCTGTAAGAAATCATCTATGTTTACAGGGCCATCAACCGGAGAAACACGACGGTAGATGGAGAAAATTGTCCCCACAGATACATTGACATCAATGTTTGATGATCCATCCAATGGGTCCATAAGTACAACATAGTTGCCATTACGACTATTCTGGTTGTCAAAGAATACGTAATTGTCTTCTTCTTCAGATGCGATGCCACAGACTTCACCGCGGGCGATGAGGGCATTCTTGAATATCTCATTCGCAAACATATCAAGTTTTTGCTGCTGTTCACCTTGAATATTTTCAATACCACTGGCACCGGTTATGTCAACGAGTCCGGCTTTGTTGATTTCACGGTTAACAATTTTTGAAGCAAGCTTGATCGCACTTAACAGTGCACTTAATTCACCTTTCGCATGAGGAAAATCAGCTTGTTTTTCAACGATAAATTCTCCCAGTGATCTGTTTATCTTCATTCTCATTCCTTTTCCAGTAGCCGGTGTATGGATAGTCCGGCAAGCTCCTGGAGGATAGATGTTCAGGCTGCCGTCAAGGACATTTGTACCAATAATTCGTTGACCAGCTCAAGGGAGTCAACTGTTGAGCCGCTTTGCCGGTGGTTGCTGCGGTGACAATGCTGATATTAATACGGGTTTCGCCTTGGGTCCAGAAAAAATCTGTTTCGATACCCGGATCATAACGGCACATGGGGGCGGACCAAGCCGACCAATTGATGTAACAAGAGCTAAGCTAAAAATCGACCTGTCCCGATTTTTTTCGGCAACAGAAAACCCCGCAGGGCAACCTGCGGGGTCGATAATAGCAATCATGGCTAAGGATGCGACAGGTGCAAAAAACTCAGCTGTTTTCCGATTGCGTCTCAGCGGTGACCGCCTCGACAACTTCCGTCAGGCGGTGCTCCTCTTCAACCTCCTGCAGGCGCTCGCTGACGGCATCTTCGACAAAAAGCTCCTGCGAAAAACCGACATAGAGGGCATAGATGATCAGCAAGAGGATGACGGCGAAGGGTAGCCCGGTACTGACCGCCGCTGTCTGCAGGGTGGTCAGCCCCCCACCGATTAGCAATACCGCCGCGACAACCCCTTCCATAACCGCCCAGAAAACCCGCTGCGGGATAGGCGAATCGAGCTTGCCGCCGGAGGTCAGATGGTCGACAACCAGCGAGCCCGAGTCGGACGAGGTGACGAAAAAGATGGTCACCAACAGGATGCCGATGAACGACAGAATATTGGTCAGGGGGAAATGCTGCAGCATGGCGAACAGGGCGGTGGAAACATCCGCTTGAACGGCGCTGAGCAGGTCAGCGGTGCCGCTGCTCTGCAAAAAGATGGCCGAGCCGCCGAAGACCGACATCCAGACAAAGGAGAGCAAGGTCGGGACCAGCATGACCACGAGGATGAATTCTCGCACTGTGCGCCCTTTGGAAATGCGGGCGATAAACATGCCGACAAAGGGGGACCAGGAAATCCACCAGGCCCAGTAGAAGACCGTCCAGGAACCCTGCCAGTTGCTCTCGCGGAAGGTTTCCGCCCAGAGGCTCAGTTCTGGCAGCTTGGTAATGTAGTAACCCAGGTTCTGGGTGAAGCCGCTGAGAATGTAGACCGTCGGACCGGCCAGCAACAGGAATAGCATGAAAATAGCGGCGGTGCCCATGTTGATCTGGCTGAGCCGTTTGACGCCACCGTCGAGGCCGGACATGACCGAGAGGGTGGCAAAGGCCGTAATCACCGCAATCAGAATGATCTGGGTGGTTACGCTGACCTGGACGTTGAACAGGTAGTTGAGTCCGGCGTTGATCTGCTTGACCCCCAGGCCGAGAGAGGTCGCCAGACCGGTCAGGGTTGCCAGCACCGAGAGAATGTCGATGACATTGCCCCAGAAGCCGTAAATACGGTTGCCGAGCAAGGGGTAGAAAATCGAGCGGATGGTCAGAGGTAGACCGCGATTGTAGGCGAAGAAAGCCAGACCCAGGGCGACAATGGCGTAGATCGCCCAGGGATGGATGCCCCAATGGAAATAGGTGGTCCCCATGGCGGCCTGGGCCGCTTCCGGGGTGCTGCCCTGGATGCCGTTGAACATGGGCGACGGCGAGTTGTAGTGGTACATCGGTTCGCCGACACTCCAGAACATCAGGCCGATACCCATTCCAGCGCTGAGCAGCATGGCAAACCAGCCCAGGGTACTGAATTCGGGCTTGGCTTTCTGGCCGCCGATACGGATCCGGCCGTAGCGACTGAAGGCAAAGACCAGAGCGGCAATGATGAAGACATTGGAGGCGAGAATCAGAAACCAGCCGAAGGTATTGGTGATGAAACTCATGGCGGCACCGAAAAAGGCATCGGCCTGTTGGTGAAACATCAATGTCAGCAGAATAAAAGTGATCAGCAGAACGGCGGAAATGCCGGTGACATGCGGGTGGATATCAAAGCCCCAGCCGACCCAATTGTTCTCACCCGGTTCCTGCTTCTCGGCGTCGTCGTAGAGGGAGGCCGTCGGCCGGATCTGCAGGCCGGTGAACTTGTCCCGCTCCTTGATCGCCTTGCGGCGAGCTTCTTGTTCCGCCTTTTTCAGTTTGTCCGCCAATAGCTGCTTTTCGCGGGCTTCTGCCTCATCCAAATAGTGACTCATAAATCTCCTTTCAATAAATAACGCAAGTGGTCGCATCTCAAATTTTAAACATAGCTGTAAGCTTCATTAATATTTGAGATGTTACCCTGTAACTTCCTCTTATAGGGTGGATGGCGAGCTATTGTCAAATCCGATGTATGGCAGCCATGATCAAGCAGCATGCCGTCTCGGCTTAGACAGCCTTTTAAAGAATTTCCACCAATTCAAATTCATAGGTCAATTCTTCTCCGGCAAGGGGGTGGTTAGAGTCGATACTCACCTCTTCATCGGTCACTTTAACAATCGTGACCATATAAAGGTCATCATCGTCACCAGTGACTTCCAACGCCAGACCGACTTCCGGGGTGATCTCATCGGGAAGTTCACTCCGTTGTACGGTAAACACGCTTTCCGGATCATAATCGCCGAAGGCGTCATCTGGATTGATGGTGATGGTTTTTATTTCGCCAACTTGCATACCGACTAATGCTGTCTCGACAGGCATGTAAAAATTGCCTTCCCCGATGGTCAATTCAAAAGGGCCATGATCTGAACAACAATCGTCGTCCTGATACGCTTCTTTTTCTGGATCCGGGTAGGTGCTGTCAATAATAAATCCATCGGCTAATTTGCCGATAAAATTGATGGTGACCCTGTCTGCTTTTTTTGCTTGAGTCATTCTTGCTCCTTTTTCTCTTTTTTGCGACTGCGTCATTTATAGTGGTGCGGTTTTAGAACAATGAAAGAAAGAGCTAAAGATCCATGTTTAGCTGAAATCCGTTACTGTCCCAGGTATTTAAGCCACAGTTTTAAATCGTGATTTCAACCCCCACTGAAGCAGAGAAAAAACGCTGACCAAATCGTTCGGCCAGCATCCGTGCCCCCCTTAATCCGGTACAGTGTGATGCGCCGATCCGGTCAACATCGAGCTCTTCAAGTCGATCCAATGTGGCGGTCATTTGTTCTTCGCTGCAGAATTTCAGATGTGTTCCCCCCAGAACCATATGGATTTTTTTCTGGCCGGTGACTTGAATGGCGTGATCAATGATATTCAATAGGCCGGCGTGGGCACAGCCGAGGAGGATCACCAGCCCTTTATCGGTATTGATAAATAAGGACAGGTCGTCATGGAGGGGGTCGGTAAATTCTCCACCCGCCTCGGAGAGGGACAGCAGGTTGGGGTCACCGGTTTCCACTTTGGAAATCCGGGGGACTTCTCCCGACAGGAGCAGACCTGGTGCTACCTCGTAGGGAGCTGCGGAAAACTTGAAATCGCCACCCAGGTTTTCCAGCTCAGCTGGTGGCCAGGGAACTCCGATATTGTGCATCTTGCCGCTGTTTTTGCTGTAGTGTGGCGAAAATAAATCGGGGTGGGCATATATCGGAATGGCTCCAGTTTTCTCCAGAACCTGCTTCAGCCCTCCGGTATGATCAAAATGGCCGTGGCTGAACATAATTCCCTGTAGTTTGGTAAAGTCGATTCCCATCAGTTTGGCATTATTCATGATGGTCATGCCACCACCAGTATCAAAAAGGAAATCACCGCCATTGGTTTTCAGGTGGCAGGAAAAACCATGTTCCCCCAGCAACCCATAGGGGCTGACCTTGTCTACACTGTTTTCACATAGAATTGTCAGACGAATACTCATGGTGCTCTCTCCTTGATTTTAGTTTCGAATCTTCCCCGGCCCCTCTTTGCTAAAGAGGGGAGCGTATAATTTCCCCTAGCAGGATGTTGAAAAAGTCCCATCCTGGGCCTTTTCAACTCCGCAAGTCGAAAATGCGATTTCCGTCTTGCTCACAAAATCAAGGACTTAGAAACCAGCCCTCGATTTTGGTCGCCCGTCCATGGGCTCCACAGGCTGTTTTTCAACAGCCTGCTAGGGAAAAGGGGGATTGAGGGGGATTTATCATCTAAGCAGTTTTTTTATAATTGGCCGGTCGGCTGCCAGAATATCATAATCGAGCAGATTTTCCGGTGCAACCCAACGATGATCGGCGACCTCAAGATGTTTTATTGTGCCACTTTTCCAGGTGCAGTTGTAGGCGAAAATCAGCACATTGCCCCATTCATAGCTGTGGGAGACCGTTTTCAACAGAGATCTGACCACAATTTCAATATCGAGTTCCTCACGGATTTCACGTGCCAGACCCGCCTGCGGTGTCTCTTCCGCCTCGATCTTGCCACCGGGAAATTCCCAATAACCACCCAGTTTTTTATCTTCGGGTCGCAAGGTCAAAAGCACTTTGTTTTGATGTTGAACGACTGCGGCGCAGACCTCAATTGGTGGCTTGTGCTGATCAATATTTGACATTCCCGGCTGTATCCTGTTCTGGTTTGACGTTAATTTGGTTGGCGATAACTGGACTCTGTGCTAGAAACAGCACCACATAATCACAGTGGTTTCAACGGGAGTTTACACATGTTTCAGTTATCTGACAAAGGGCGCGGTGTCCGGCAGATGTTTAACGATATCGCTTATCGTTATGATCTGCTCAATCGGTTGCTCTCTTTTGGTATTGATCGACGTTGGCGACGCTTTGCTGTCAGCCAGTTGAGTATTCCCAAAAACGGGCGCGTTCTCGATATCGCAACGGGAACCTGTGATGTCGCTCTGGAAATTGCGGAGCAGACCGATCCTTCTGTGACGATTGTCGGAGAGGATTTTACCCAGGGAATGTTGGTTCAGGGACAACCCAAGTTAAAGGCGTCTCCGTACGGATCGCGGATTATGCTGGTTAACGCGCCCTGCGAAGAGATCCCCCATCCCGATGGATGTTTTGATGGGATCACGATCGCTTTTGGGATTCGCAATGTTGTTGATCGCCAGGCGGGTTTGAATGAAATGTACCGGGTTCTCAAGCCGGGCGGCCGGGCGGTGATTCTGGAGTTTTCTCAGCCTGAAAGTCAACTGTTCCGTAAGCTCTACTATCTTTATTTTCAGAAGATCCTGCCGACCATCGGCGGGTTGATCTCACGAAAGCGCAGTGCCTATCAGTATCTTCCCGATTCGGTGATTGAATTTCCCAGCCAGGAAGAATTTTCAGGGATGATGGGAGAGGCCGGTTTTCAGCGGGTCCAGTATGTTGATCAGACGTTCGGCATTGCCACGGTTTACGTCGGGGATAAACGCTAAATATTTTTGCGCAGTGCCTCATTCCGCCACTTTTTTCTCCGGCTCTTTTTTGAACAAGGTTCCGATATCCTTAATCAGCTTCCCCGGAAGCCCGAGGGTTCGCTTGAAAACGCCAAAGACCGTTTTTGAAACAGAATCAATCGGCACCGCAGTGACTTTGGGCGATTCGCTGGTTCCTTCAATTTTAAAGTGAGCGGTTATCAGTGCCTTGTCTTCCCCTGCCAGGACCCATCCGGCAATCGGGACTGAGGTGATGACTTTATCAACAGTTTGCAGCGGCATCACGCCAAGGGTGAAGTCCAGTGTGTCGTCAATCAGGCTGTGGTTACCCACCGCAGAGAGGTTCATTGCTTCGCTGTTGATCCTTAGATCTTTTGTGGTTGCTTTGCCGGCGCCAATTTGAACACTCCCTTCGAGTAAGGAGAAAGGCATCCCTTCTTTATCCATTTCTGGTAGTTTTCCGGCAAAGAGCTGTGAGACATTCAGCAGCGAGAAAATCTTTGCCAGGCTATGAAACTTTCTCAGTGTGCCATGACGAACCTGTGCGTGGATTCCACCTTTGGCTTCCTGCCAGAAGCGGCCCCCTCGCGGGTCTCCTTCGATGTAGAAATCTGCCCGTAACAGACCGCTGATCAGTCCCTGCTTGTCGAACAGCTTCTGATGCAGGATTGAGGCATCAATATCTTCAGCGTGGCCGGATATTTTAAGGGGGGTCGTTGCCTGGCTGTAGTTGAATTCGATCCGGGTTTGGCACCAGCCTTCTTCATTTTCAAATTCAAGTGGAAAGATGGTGAGACGATCATTGTCTCCCCTGATGACTCCCTGAGCGTTCTCAAAGTACAAACCGCCCATTGTCCCTTGTTTGGCGGAGACTTTAATCAGCAGTGGTGCGTCGCGACGACGATTTTTTTTCACCCCGGTTGTCATTGGTCCGGCAAACAGATCTATGACCTCCAGAACGTTCACCCGGTCTGATTGGATGTCGAGGGAGACCTGGGGATTGCTGAAATGACTCACCGTCCCATTGACCGTTGCCAGGGTGTCCTCTTCCAGCCGAACTTTAACCGGGGAAAAGCTGATCCCGGCAGCGTTGATCTGCAAACGCCCGTTCAGGTCATAAAAGGTGAGGTGTTGATTTGAAAATATCAGGTCCTGAGCGCGGATTTTCCTGCCACTGAGATCGAGGCTGAGTTTGGGGTTTTGCCAGTCACTGAAAACTCCATCAACAATAAAGTCAGATTGTCCCAGAGAGGCTTGCAGTTGTTGAAAGGTGAAACCATGGTGGTCAAGGTTTACGCTTCCTGTGACCTTGTTCAGGTCCCCGATGACAGAAGTGAGGTGCGCGCCGACATTTTTGAGTTTTAGGGTTCCCTGTAACCCGGTCTTTTGCTGCTCTAGCGTGGGCTCGATTTCACCTTTCACCTTGAGTTTCTGTAGCAGCGGTGAAAATGGTTTGAGTTTGGTAAGCTTGATTGGTTTTAGCGAAAAGCGATACTTCTGTTCTCCTTGAGATTGCTGAAAATATCCTGTTCCAGAGATATTGACATCATGCAGCTTAAGAGAAAATCGATCCAATTGCAGTCGTTTGTTGTTCAGATGTCCTCGAAGTTGAAGACTGGCCTGATCAGTGGGCTGTTTGTGGAGCAGATCACCCAATTTTAATCTGGTTGCAGTTAAATTGGTTTGTAGCAGAAAATTAGGTTTTAGCAGGGAGCCGGTCAAGCTGAGAGACCCTGGAGTGTTTCCAGCTATGCTCCAATTCTGTGGAAGGCTGGCTTGCGCCAGAAAAACATTAATATCGGGGTTGAAATTAAATTTCAGACCGATTTGTGGTTGCCGGAACAGGCTATGGATTTTCCCCGAAAAATCAATGGATTGGTCGGCGCCGATCAGAATTCCGTCGTTGATACTGAGGGTTTCTTCTTCAAGGGAAAGATCAACCGATAGATCTTGGAATTGTTTCAGCGCCGGGAGTTCCCAGTCCAGGTCGCAGGCTGTTATCTCGGCACCGATGTCTGGCAGGCCGGAGGGTTTATCGGCTGAATCCCAGCTTTTGTTCATGGTGACGACTAATCGTTCGAGGTCTCCGCTGATAAGTTTATCGGCATTGGGGATTTGCCATGCCTTGAGAATTTCTGTGTTCAAGGTGACATCTTTTGCGCCAAAGCGCCCAGCCAGGTAGTGCCTTTCTGCTTGCCTGAGAAGATAGAAATCACCGCTGAGTGGAATTTTCAGCAACTCTCCTTTTAGACCGGTCATTGATTCTTGCTGGCTTGACGATATCCAACGCCCCGAGAGCGAAAAAATTGTCGCGCTGTTGTTTGAATCGGACAGCGTTGTGGTGAAGGTGGTTCCTGTCGCTGGAGCTCCATGGATATTCAGGGTCAGGTTAAGTAATTCCGGCAGCCTCTGAGTGTGCAGGGTCGGTATTTTTTCGGTCGAAAAATTTGTAATTTTAAGCTGGGTTTTGTGGTTCTCATTTCTCCAGACCTCTGGATCGTTGCTTGAGGGGAGTTGGGTTTCAAACAGGAATCTGCCACCCTGTTCCTGCAGCTCTCCACTGATAAACAGCTGGCCGGTTTTTTCAGGTTTCCAGCCCCGAAGAATGGCATTGAGATTTGATAAGGCAAGCCGTTGAATGGTCTCTTCACCTTGCTTGTGATAGATCGTTATGCTGGCGTTGTGGATACTCAGCAGGCTGACTCCGAGTGCGCTGAACAGGTTCCGGGTTGTCCCGCTGGCAGGGCGCTCAGGAAACGGGAGCCAGAGTTGGAACTTTGGGTCACTGACCTGAATCTGCTCTAAAATGAACTGCCCTTTGAATAATGGCGCAATTTTCAATGTTGCAGTGATTTTGGGGATATCAGCCAGGATGGCGTGATCTGGGCCAATCTGTAGATCTTCTAACGCCAGAGCGAGCCCACGATCGAAAGTCAGTGAACTATGCCCGATCTGAACGGGTTGTTCCAGGGCTGAACTCAGTTGTTGCTCGAGTGAACGGCGGTAGTCATTTAAATCGAGCTGGCTGAGGTAAACAATGAGGATAGCGGCGAGGGTGCCAAACAAAATCAGCAGATAACAAATAGTTCTGATCAGAACCCGCGCTGAAGATTGATTCATTGTGACCGTTCCTGGGAGAAAGGTTTTCTGTCGATGGGGTCTTGCATATCATAGCGGTTCTTATTCCGACCAGCAAGGGCAATACTGTGGACTTCTATTCTGGACTTCTGTTCTTTACATGGTTCCCCCCCCTTGATAATATACCGACCCCGTGAAAAACGCATCACCTCACGCAAATGAATCACTCTGCTTTTCCTCGGGTGGTTCGATACCTTAAGGAAACTTCTTTAAACTGGTATGAAGATCAAACATCTCGAAATCTCTGGTTTTAAATCCTTTGTCGACAAGGTTTCTATTGACTTTGAGCAAGGGATTACGGGTGTTGTCGGCCCCAATGGCTGTGGCAAGAGTAATGTTGTCGATGCCATTCGCTGGGCGATGGGGGAGCAGAATGCCCGTCATCTACGCGGCCGGATGATGGAAGATGTTATTTTTGGAGGCAGTGAAACGCGTAAACCTCATGGTTTGGCACAGGTCTCAATGACTTTTGATAATAGGGCCGGTCTTTGCCCGGCAGCCTATAAAGATTTTGCAGAAATCATGATTACCCGTCGACTCTACCGGAGTGGCGAAAGTGAATATCTGATTAATAAAACTCCCTGTCGTTTGCTCGATATTACTGAACTCTTCATGGATACCGGGGTCGGTGCCCGCGCCTATTCAATTATTGAGCAGGGCAAGGTCGGGATGCTGGTCAGTGCCAAACCCGAAGAGCGACGTGCCTTGATTGAAGAGGCGGCGGGGGTGATGAAATTCAAGTCACGCAAAAAAACCGCGTTACGCAAAATGGATGCTACAAAACAGAATCTGGTGCGCTTGGGAGATATTATCACTGAGGTGCGGCGCCAGATCAGCAGTCTTAAGCGGCAGGCTCAGAGGGCCGAAAAGTTTCGTACTTATCGGAGTGAAGTCAGGCAGATTGAACTCAGCCTGGCCGGAAATCGTTTCCAGAAACTAAATGGTGAAATTGAGCTGATCTCACAGCGGGAAAAGGAGCAAGCCCTGATTCTTGCCCGCCTTGACGCCCGCTTGGAGGAGGGAGACCTGCAGCTTGAAGAGCAGCAGCTTCAGCTCTCTGCCGCAGAGGGGGAGCACAGTCAAGCCCAGGAAAAGGTTTACCATTTAGGCTCTGAAGTGCAGCGGGTTGAGAATGAGCGGAACCTGGTGGCGCGACAGCAGGAACATCTTCTGACTCAGGACAAAGAGGTTCAAGGGGAACTGGCAGATCATGCCGAGCGGTTGGCTGAACTGAAGAAGGAATATCAGCTTTTGCAGCAGCAAGATAAAACGTCGGTCACCATGTTGGACACCCTGCAGCGAGAAGTTGACAGCGGTGATGCCGATCTTCGCGAGAGCGCCTCTCAAGTACAAGAGTTGAACACCCAATTTGAAGAATCTCGCGGTGAATTGATGGATCTGGTTGCGCAGACCAATCGTCTGGTTCACCGTCGGGATGAAATTGAGCGACGCCTTGTCACGGATGGCGAACGCCGTCAGCAGGCCCACAACGATTCAAAGAGTATCCAGGAGCAACAAGGGCAACTCGAGCAGCGTCGGGAGCAACTCATTGAACAGATGGAGCAGGTTCGAGTACAGCAGGATAATCTGGCTGAGCGGACTGACGCATTGAATGAGCAGCTTGCGCAGCAGAAACAGTTGATCAGCAAGAAAGAGGCCGCTCAGGATGAACTGCAAAAGGGCCTGGGGAAAAACCACTCGGTCAAGGAATCGTTGCAGGCTCTACAGCGTAATTTTGAAGGTTATGGTGAGGGGACCAGGATTCTCCTGACAAAGAGCACTGGCAAGCAACAGATTTTTGCCGATTTATTAAAGGTCTCTGCCGAACTTGAAATCGCTGTAGAAATGGTACTGGGAGTACGGCTTCAAGCCGTCCCTGTGGGGGAGGTTGCGGATGTTGCCGCCACATTATCTTTATTGATTGAGCAACAGGCTCGGGCAGCTCAGCTCCTTCCTCAAGATCGTCCCCCCAGTGTCCAGTTTTCTGCGGGAGTTCCGCTGGCTGATTTGGTCACCTCCGAAGCAGGGGCAGAAAAGCTGGTTATGCAGCTTCTTGCTGGCGTGTTTCTGGTTGATGCGGTTGCTGATCATTTCGAGACGGTTCTGCCGGTCGGAGTTTTGCTGGTTGACCGCGAGGGGGTATGTCTCGATTGGCAGGGGGTGTTGACTGGTGGTGCGACAAATACCAGTGACACCGGGTTGTTGCGGCGCCAGCGCAAGCTTGATGAAATAGCGGATGAAATTGTCCGTCTGGATGATGAATATGCTGCAGGCCAACGGGAGTTGGAACAGTTGCAGGAAACCTTTCTGGAGCTGGAGGAGGCACAACGTGCGGCAACTTCTGAGGGTCACCGTCTGGAATTGCAGGCCCTTGAATTTGCCAAAGATCGACAGGGTTTGCAAACTGAAGATGACTATCTGAACAAACGCCTGGCGCTGCTGGTTTTTGATCTGGAACAGATTGACGAAGGGCAGGAAGCTCTGTTGCTGGAAAAAGGGCAGTTGTCGGAAAAAAGTCAGGAGACCGAAGAGCGGCAGCAGCAATTGGAAACCCTGTCCCAACGGCAACAGACTGAATTGACCGAAATGCGAACTATGCTCGACAGCTCTCGAGAGAAGTTGACAGCACAACGTGTTGATCTGGCGTCTTTAAGACAGCAGCAACAGTCTCGGCATGACACCCTGGTACGAATCAATCATCAACAGGAAGAGCTTGAACAGCGCAATCTCCAGCTTGAACAGCGTAGAAAGGACGGCCTTGATTCTCAACAACAGCTGCAGGAAAATGATCAACGCTTGCAGGTTGAACTTGATCTGCTTCTAAATCGGCGGATCGAGCAACAGCAAGCGAATGAAGTCATCCGTGATCGCTATGAACAACAACGTCTGGAGTTGGACGAGTTTCGCAGTCAGTTGCGGAGGGTACGCGCAGAGGCGGAAGATTTGCGCAAGACCGTTTCTCAACTGCAGCTGAATCAGCATGAGTTGCAGGTTGATGCTGAGCATGTTCATCAGGGCGTTCTGGAGCGCTATCAGGTGGATTTACAGGAACATGAGGTCCCGGAAGCGACAGAAGGTGAGCAGGATCGCCAGCAGCAACAGTTAAAAAGGCTGTTACAGCGGATTGAGTCTCTTGGTGAGGTCAACTTGATGGCGATTGAGGAGTATCGTGAACAGGAAGAGCGCTATAATTTTCTCACTCAACAGCGAGATGACCTGAATCAATCACTGGAGGATTTGCAAAAAGCGGTCAATCAGATTAATCGGACGACACGGCGGCGCTTTAAAGAAACATTTGCATTGGTGAACGATAAATTCAAGCAGGTTTTCCCACGTATGTTCAATGGTGGACAGGCCGAATTACGCTTAACAGATGAAGATGATCTGCTTGAAACTGGCATCGATATTGTTGCTCAACCACCTGGAAAGCGTCTGCAGAATGTCAATTTACTCTCCGGGGGGGAAAAGGCTCTGACGGCAGTGGCACTGATTTTTTCGTTGTTTTTAATTAAGCCGACGCCGTTCTGCGTTCTCGATGAGGTTGACGCCCCTCTGGACGATGCCAATATCGACCGTTTTGCCGAGATGGTTCAGGAAATGACAGAACAATCTCAATTTATACTGATTACTCATAGTAAGCGAACCATGGGGATCGTCGATATCATGTACGGAGTCACAAT
The DNA here is from genome assembly GCA_002049545.1 of Deltaproteobacteria bacterium tcs-42. GTDB lineage: Bacteria > Desulfobacterota > Desulfuromonadia > Desulfuromonadales > Geopsychrobacteraceae > Desulfuromusa. The sequence continues at coordinate 13,557 of LLYT01000057.1, forward strand.
GCAGGAACCGGGGATTTCAAAATTAGTTTCTGTGCGTGTCAACGATTTTCAGTTAAGGGAAGAAGCTGGTACCGCTTTGACGGTATAGGGTGTTTGTCTGAAAACAAGAGTACAAAGAGGATTGACATGCCATTTAAATCATTATTGAATCGATTATTGGAAGATATTCCAGGCGCTTTAGGGGCAATAATTGTCGATTGGGAGGGTGAGGCTGTTGATCAGGTTGCGCGGATCAGTGAATACGATATCAAGGTTCTCGGTGCCCATAGTGGAATTGTCCTCAGTCAGTTAAGGGAGGCCCTGTTTCGCGTTGATAGTGGTGACCTTGATGAGGTGATGATCCGTACCGCTCAGAATAAGATCTTGATTTCTCCTTTGACCGATGAATATCTGCTGATTCTGCAGTTGGGGCCAGAGGCAATTGCTGCGCGAGCGGCCTATAAACTACGGTGCTGTGTTGAAGCGTTGCGCGATGAATTTGTGTTTGAATAAATTTTAAACTAGCGATGAGTTGTAAGGAATTTGAAGTTTATGGAATGGTTTAAAACGTTGAACTGGGCCGGTGTGCTGGAATGGCTCAACACTATTGTTGCGAGTTTGTCCCAGCTTTTGGCTACTGCTGGTGTTCCTGAAGAATATCGGCCATTGGCGGCATTTGGTCTTTTGTATCTTGGGGTGACTGTTGTTGTTCTGCTGTTTGTTCTGCTGCTTCTGAAATTATTGAGAAAGGGCAAAAAGCCGCAGACAGACGAAGAGGTTGTTGCGGTAGAACCAGAACCAGAACCAGAACCAGAACCAGAACCAGAACCAGAACCAGAACCAGAACCAGAACCAGAACCAACTCCAGGGGTATTGGAGCGATTCAAAAACGGGCTGGCTAAGACACAATCATCATTGGTGGGGCGGGTTGATAATTTATTGCGTGGCCGGACGTCGATTGATGGGGATTTGATTGAGGATCTCGAAGAAATTCTGATCACGGCCGATTTGGGAATGGCAACAACTCAGCAATTAATAAAAACCCTGGAGTCGAGTCGTTCAAAGGGGGAGTTGGCTTCTCCCGATCAGGTTCGCCAGCTGTTGATGGAAGAGCTGGCAAAAATATTGAGATTTGAGGGACAACAGCTGGATGTGACCAGTGCCGCACCATTTGTTATCATGGTCGTCGGTGTCAATGGTGTCGGCAAAACGACAACCATTGGCAAACTGGCAAATCAATTTGCCCGGGACGGTAAAAAAGTTGTCCTCGGTGCCGGCGATACTTTCCGTGCTGCAGCAGCGGAACAGCTGCAGATATGGGGCGAGCGGGCCGATGTTGAAGTTGTCTGCAATGTTGAAGGAGGCGATCCCAGCGCGGTGGCCTTTGATGCTGCCAAGGCTGCAGTTGCCAGGAAAGCTGATATCCTGCTCCTTGATACTGCCGGACGCTTGCACACAAAAGTCAACCTGATGGAGGAGTTGAAAAAGATTCGTCGGGTGCTCGATCGTGAAATTCCGGGAGCCCCACACGAAGTCCTTTTGGTTCTTGATGCAACAACCGGGCAAAATGCCCTGACACAAGCTAAATTATTCAATGAGGCTGTCCCTCTGGATGGCATTGCCCTGACAAAGCTTGATGGGACCGCAAAGGGGGGAATTGTTGTTGCGATTGCTGCAGAATTGCAGATTCCGGTGCGGTTTGTTGGTATCGGTGAGCAACTTGATGATTTGCGCCCATTTGATGCAGAAATGTTTGTTTCTGTGTTGTTTGATACCAAGTAAGCGGGCTGCGAAAACACTTAAATTCAGAGCGGGAATATTTAAAAATGGAAATTTTGGATCGGCTAGAGGAGGCAATCGAGCAATTGCTTGAGCAGAATCGACATCTGAAATCTGAAAACGATTTTCTTCAATCTGAAAAAGAAACCTGGCAGAAGGAACGTAGCCATCTTGTCGAAGAAATTGATCGGATCCTCAGGCGCCTCGATACCGTTCAGCAGGAGGAATCGTGAATCCTACCGTTCAGATTAATATTCTTGGGCGAGAATATAGTTTGCGAAGTCAGGAATCTGAGGCCCGGGTGCAACGGGTTGTTGAGTTTATTGATGAAAAATTGGCAGAGACGGCCTCGGGTCGGTCTGTTGATACGAGAGACTTGACAGTTCTAACGCTACTGAATCTGGCTGGGCAGTATTTACAGCTGATTGATCAACAGAATCGGGGCGTGGAGGAACAGGATAATCGTCTTCTCGAACTTGTTGAATCTGTAGAACGTGCCGTGGCTGATAATACGGGTTGCTAAAGTTGATAATTTCAAGGTATTGTCAAGTTGTAGTTACCATCTTGATGATTGGCTACGACCTTGTTTTCAGGGTTTTAAAATAGATTGGTACGGCACAGGTAACGTATAGACATGTACACCCATTTACAGGGTGTTTAATCCCTTGCTCCGGCAAGGAATTGCAGTCCATCTGAAAATATTTGTCTGGTGGCGCAAATCCTCCCCATGGCCAGTTTGTGGGAGAAAATTTGTATGTTTTCGGGTGTATATTGGTTTTTTATTCAATCATGCCAAATATCTGCATTTGCACTCGTCGTCTCATTACCTTTCTCTTGTGCCATCCAATTATGCTTTTACCCTGAAAACCGGTGGTTATCTTCCGAGTGATGAATTTATGGGAAAAGGGTTCGTCCGTAAGCAGATTTTGAATTGTCGCAGGCAGCTTGATCTGTCGTTATATGCCGATTTGAGTCACCAGGTACAACGGCAACTGATTAACTCTGAACCTTTTATCTCTGCGCGGACTCTGGCTCTTTACAGCCCGATCAATAACGAAGTAGCAACGGAGCATGTATTTGCAGTTGCCACAGAGTTGGGTAAGCAAGTTTATTATCCGCGGGTTGTTGGCGAAGAGCTGGAATTTTTAGAAGTTTGTTCCATCGATGAGTTGATGCCGGGAAGTTTTGGTGTCGGTGAGCCAGGAATTGGTGAAAAGATTTCTGTGGCAGAGCTGGATCTGTTGGTTGTTCCTGGCGTTGCATTTGACGTGAGGGGGCACCGTCTTGGTTACGGTCGTGGTTATTATGATCGGCAGCTGAGCAGAAAAACAGCAGGAACCATTTCTGTCGGGCTTTGTTTCAAGATTCAGCTCTGTGATTTGTTACCAACTGAGCAGCATGATCAGGCCCTGGATTACATTGCAACCGAAACAGAATTCATTCCCTGCCACAAGTAGAAGTGGCGGGTTTATTATAAACTCTGCAAAGAGAGGATATCCAACATGCAGACCGATATTTTGACCATAATATTTATTTTAGCTGCTTTGGCGGCGGGGGTTTTTCTTGGCATGATTTTACGGCGGAAACTGTCAGAATCGTCGGTTAATAATGCCAGGGTCGAAGTTGACAGAATCATTGGTGATGCTGAAAGAGAGGCTGGTGCGCTGCGTAAGGAGGCGTCTGTCCAAGCTAAAGACGTGGTCCTTCAGGCTAAAACTGATTGGGAAGAGGAGGCTCGCGGGCTGCGTCGAGAGATTCACAATCAGGAAAATCGCTTGCAGCAAAAAGAGGAGAATCTTGAGCGCAAGCTGGATCAGAATGAAAAGAAAAGCGAAGAGTTGCGCAACCGGGAAAACCAGCAACGCCAACAAAATGAGCACCTGGAGAAGAAAACCGCCGAAATCGACAAACTGCATGTTGAACAGCGCAGGCAGTTGGAACATATTTCGGGAATGAGTGCTGAACAGGCCAAGCAGCAACTGGTTGACACGATGTTGAGCGAGGCTCGTCACGATGCCGCTAAGGGGATTAAGCAAATAGAGGAAGAAGCGCATGAGGTTGCTGACAAGAAGGCCAAGAAAATTATGGCGTTAGCCATTCAACGTTACGCTGGGGATTTTGTTGCAGAAAAGACCGTCAGCGTTGTTCCCCTCCCTTCGGATGAGATGAAAGGGCGGATCATTGGCCGGGAAGGGCGGAACATCCGTGCTATTGAGGCTGCAACGGGAATCGATTTGATTATCGATGACACTCCTGAGGCTGTTGTAATTTCAGGGTTTAATCCGGTGCGTAGAGAGGTGGCACGAATTTCTCTGGAGCGGCTGATTGCTGATGGTCGAATTCACCCGGCACGGATTGAGGAGCTGGTTGAAAAGGCTCAGGAAGAAGTTGATGAGGAGATTCGCCAGGCGGGAGAGCAGGCAACTTTTGATGTTGGTGTGCATGGTATCCATCCAGAAATCATCAAGTTGCTCGGGATGCTCAAGTACCGAACCTCCTATGGGCAGAATGTTCTGGTTCATTCGATTGAGGTCGCTTTCCTTTGCGGTATGATGGCGGCTGAGCTGGGGATTAATGTTAAACAGGCTAAGCGTGCCGGATTGCTCCACGATATCGGCAAGGCCGTTAGCCATGAGATGGAAGGTTCGCATGCGGTTAATGGTGGTGATCTGGCGCGTAAGTATGGCGAGTCACCCAAAATTGTCCACGCGATTGCTGCCCACCATGAAGACGAAATACCAGAAACAGTTCTGGCCATTTTGACTCAGGCCTCTGATGCTCTGTCTGGTGCACGTCCGGGGGCTCGCAGGGAAACCCTGGAGACCTACGTTAAGCGGCTACGGGAACTGGAGCAGATCGGGACCTCTTTTGATGGCGTTACGGGCTGCTTTGCTATTCAGGCGGGTCGTGAAATCAGGGTTATGGTCTCGAGTGATCAGGTGACGGACGATTATTCGCATGTTTTGGCAAGGGATATCGCCAGCAAAATTGAGCATGAAATGACCTATCCGGGTCAGATCCGGGTTAACGTGATCCGTGAGACCAGGGCCGTAGAATACGCCAAGTAGTGACTGGTTTTAAGGAATAGATAAAGGCAGGGCTCGGGTTGCATCTCCCCGATGGGGCAATTGTGGCACGAGTCCTGATTTTGTATTTGGAGTATTTTGTGAAGCTGTTATTTATTGGTGATATCGTCGGGCGAGCAGGTAGAAGGACACTCTCCGAGCATCTTGATCGTTTGGTCGATCAGCACATGGTTGATCTTGTCGTTGTCAATGGCGAAAATGGTGCAGCAGGATATGGCTTGACGGTTCCTGTCCTTCGCGAAATCTTTGCTGCCGGCGTTGATGTGGTTACGACGGGAAATCATGTCTGGGACAAGAAGGAAATTATGCCGGTTCTGGAGAAAGAGTCTCGGCTGTTGCGACCGGCAAATTATCCCCCCGGACTTCCTGGCCGCGGTGATGGTATCTACGAAACAGCTGCAGGGGTCAAGGTTGCTGTGCTGAATCTTGAAGGTCGGGTCTTTATGAAGAACCTTGACTGCCCTTTTCGAGCGGCCGATGAACTGGTCGCTGAGTTACAGGCCGAGACGCCGATTGTTTTTGTCGATTTTCATGCTGAGGCGACAAGCGAAAAGCAGGCCCTGGGATATTATCTGGATGGGAAAGTGTCGGCGGTTGTCGGGACCCATACCCATGTTCAGACAGCAGACGAGAGGATTCTGTCGGGTGGAACTGGCTATCTGACCGATGTTGGCATGACGGGGAGTCAAGATGCGATCATCGGAAATCAGAAAGAACCGGCACTGCAGAGATTCTTGACCCAGCTTCCCGTGCGCCTGGAAGTGGCGAAAAAGAATCCGCTGCTTTGTGGGGTGTTGTTGACGATTAACGAAAAAACGGGTCGCTGTGAGGCGATTGAGCGTATTCAGGAAAGCTCGTAAAGGGCTGAGTGGCAAGGGTGTCCCCCGGGGGTAAATCAAGCCGGGGGTCAGGTAGCGTAAACACTTTGAATAGATAAGTATTGGAAATGAATTTTGTAGAAGAGTTGACTTGGCGTGGCATGATCCATGATATCACGCCCGGGACGGAAGAACAGCTACAGAAAGAGACGACTTCGGCGTATGTCGGGATTGATCCGACCGCTGATTCGTTGCATATCGGGCACCTCGTCAGTGTGATGATGCTCAAGCACTTCCAGATTGCCGGCCATAAACCGATCGCACTTGTCGGGGGGGCGACCGGCATGATCGGTGATCCGTCGGGGAAATCGGCGGAGCGCAACCTGCTTGACGAACAGACTCTTCGTCATAACGAAGCTTGTTTGAAGTTGCAATTGGCGAAATTTCTCGACTTTGAATCTGCTGCTGTTAATGCTGCTGAGCTGGTCAATAATTACGACTGGATGAAAGATTTCAGCTTTCTCGAGTTTATCCGCGATATCGGCAAGCATATCACCGTCAATTACATGATGGCCAAGGATAGCGTCAAAAAACGTCTCGGTGAAGAATCCAAGCTGGGGCTGTCTTTTACCGAATTTACCTATCAGCTGGTTCAGGGGACAGATTTCCTCCAGCTGTATCGTGAGAAGAACTGCAAGTTGCAAATGGGTGGTTCAGATCAGTGGGGAAATATTATTACCGGGACGGAGTTGATTCGACGCAAGGAGGGCGGTGACGCTTTTGCTTTAACCTGTCCCCTTATCACCAGGGCTGATGGGGGTAAATTTGGCAAAACAGAAAGCGGTAACGTCTGGCTCGACCCAAAATTGACCACACCGTACAAATTCTATCAATTCTGGCTCAACGTTTCTGACGCTGACGCTGAGAAATACATTAAAATCTTCACGCTCCTAAGTTGTGAAGAAATAGCAGCACTGGTCAAGGAGCAGGAGGATGCTCCGCACCGACGTCCATTGCAGAAACGGTTAGCTCAAGAGGTGACCTGCATGGTTCATGGCGAGGAAGAATACAGTAAGGCTGTTGAGGCCTCGCAAATCCTTTTTGGCAAGGCTACGACGGCGAGCCTGGCAAAGCTCGACAAGGCGACCTTTTTGTCGGTCTTTGAGGGTGTCCCGACCTATGAGGTTGAGCGCAGTAAGTTCGAGGCTGGTGTACCGGTTCTTGAATTGCTTGCGACTGAAACAGCAGCTTTCCCGTCCAAGGGAGATCTGCGCCGGACGATCAAGGGGAACGGGCTCAGCTTGAACAAGGCTAAGTTGACCGATCAGGAATATCTGGTGACCGAAGCAGACTTGATCAACGGTTCATATGTGCTGATCCAGAAGGGTAAGAAGAGCTATTATGTTGTCGAAGCGGTGTGATGTTAGTTGATGTAATGTATTGAGTCTGATTTATCTTCAGGACAAGGGTGGTGATCAGGCCGATTGTTTGCCGTACCACTGGACCCTGTCGTTGTGATATGAAAGAGAAAAAGCACGTTCAATCGGGTGGTTGGCTTGTTGTTGAATATGTCGCAAAAAAAACATAAAAAAACAGTTGACGGGGGCGTCACAGATTGTATATAACTTCGCTCCGTTGTTCGCAACAGTGGCGAGAGATTGACCATTCGAGCGAAACAGAAGCAGTAAAAAAAGATAAAAAAGAGATTGACAGATTGGGGTGGGTTAGATAGACTCCTCTCTTGTCGCTTCGTTTTGACGGGGCGAAAAATCTGGTCTTTGAAAACTAAATAGCAGATGTTTTAAAGAGCTTGTAAGGGTTCAAGTCAATTGAACAAACAATGGATACAAAACTTCAGAAATATAACTGGAGAGTTTGATCCTGGCTCAGAACGAACGCTGGCGGCGTGCCTAACACATGCAAGTCGAACGCGAACGGAATCTTCGGATTCCTAGTAGAGTGGCGCACGGGTGAGTAACACGTGGATAATCTGCCCTAAGGTCAGGGATAACACTTCGAAAGAGGTGCTAATACCGGATAAGCTCACACCCTCTTCGGGGGGAGTGAGAAAAGATTTATTGCCTTAGGATGAGTCCGCGGTCCATTAGCTAGTTGGTGGGGTAATGGCCTACCAAGGCTGCGATGGATAGCTGGTCTGAGAGGATGATCAGCCACACTGGAACTGAGACACGGTCCAGACTCCTACGGGAGGCAGCAGTGGGGAATATTGCACAATGG
>LLYT01000058.1 GCA_002049545.1 Deltaproteobacteria bacterium tcs-42
ACCTCCTTTTGGAGCTATGTTCCCATATGACTGTGTCAAACTATGTCACATCCACCTTTTTTTGGTGGATAGAACCGCAAAAATATATCAGTTCTGCACTGTTGGCAGAAATGACTTCGATTGACTGTGAGCACTGTCATGCAACGGTTGCAGTGAGCAATGTTCTGGTTTCGGCGAACGGTTTTACCTTTGATCGCAATGATCTCCTGAAAAGATTTTTCCGCTACCGCAAATTACTTGATGAGGTGATTGATGAGCACAGTTCTCTGACTGATAATCGGAATGCTTCAGATGTCAGTAAACGCAGTATCGAACAGTTTCTGTCCATCCTGCAGGGGATGATGACGGGTGCCCGGGACCATTTTCGTTTCCAGTTCTCCACGCCTTTATCGGTTAAACTCTCCTACAGTCGGCATGAGTGTAGTGGTACTTTTTTTAACCTGAGTACTGATGGTGCTTGTCTTGAAATTTCTCGTTCAAACCCGCTACCGCGAGTTAAGGGTGGCATCACATTAGAGTTTTCGTTGCCGGAACAAGAAAAAATATTTTCAATCGATGGGGATATTTGTTGGACGCAAAAAGGGAGTGATGGTCAGGCTGCCAAGCATCGTGTCGGAATCAGATTTCGGGGGATAGATAAGACAATTTACGATGAGTTGTGGCGATTTATTTCCAAGGCAGCGACCGAGGTGCAGAACTAATTTTTTATCGTGTCATATGACCGATAAAAGTCAATTTACCGGGCGACTCACAGATGAATGAGTCGCCCTTTTCAGTCCCGAAATTGAGATCAATAATCGATACCGGCAGGTTGTACACTGGCTGGATCGGTTGCATGGCACGGAGTGACACCGTAAACCATGCCGCAATTATTGCATCTGTCTTCCATTGTCTGCATAGTGAAAACAGTTTCGCAACTCTGACATTGAATCTCTGCCGGAACCGGCATCGCGTAGCTGCTGAATCCCATCTGTCTTAGTTTGTTAACAATCTGTTCTCCATTACCAAAGCTTCCACTGCAACCGTCGTGCATTTTATACTCCTTCAATGTTTTCCAGGGTGTCCCCGGTTCGGATTCTATTTCTCAGGGCGAGTAATTTGGTGTCCAACTTTTCCAGTGATACCAGATTTTTCCGTTCCGCTTCACTCGATTCAATAATTTTGTCGATTCCGCCGTTTTTAATCACCAGTCGGCGATCACCCATCAGAGCGAGAATCGGATCGTGAGTTGCCATCAGAATAATCTTTTCTTCTTTAACCAGTAGATCCAAAGCTTTCTTCCGGTCGATTCCGGCATTCTCGATTTCATCAATCAGCGCAATCGGTGATTTGCTCAGGATCGCCATATCGGCAATCATCAGTGCCCGGGATTGTCCGCCGCTTAAAGATGTGACCGGGGTGTCGGGATCAAAGCGTTCTCCGGCAAGTTCATTGGCTTGCTGCAGAATTTGTGCAACTTTTTTTTGCGGATCGGTCACCAGGCGGCTTTCTGCGTGCATACGGATAAATTCTTCTGCCGAGAGGTCCATGACAAAGTTCATATTTTGAGAGAGCTGTGCCACCAGTTTGTATTCGGTAGAAAATCGCCATTTATTGTCCGGGACCTGGCCATTGATAAGGATTTTTCGTTTGGTTGGGGTATCTCCCTGTGCGACCCATTCAATATCTGCCAGCAGACGACTTTTCCCGGAACCCGTTGGTCCAACGATACAGATCACTTCTCCCGGTTTTAAGGTTAATTCAATACCTTCAGCACTCCCCGATTTGTCATGACCGCCAATAACTGTCAGGGCTTCAACCTTGTCCATGGGATCACTTATGGCCAGCATCCCTTCGAGAAAATCGTCAAAGCTCTGGCGTAACTGCTCTTCACTGATTCCCAGGTCTTCCAGTTTGTCGGGATCAAGGTTGTCGAGGTAGGACTGCAGACTATCAGCACCTGGTTTAACTATCAGCCCAAACGAGGTCAGAAAATCCTCGATATAGGGATGATCCACCAGGATATCGGACATCGATTTGTGGAATAGAGCTGTATGTTTCATCAATTTCATCTTTCATTTCTTGAAGTCATGCATTCAGGCCGGAGGTGACGAGGTGTCGTGCAGGACCTGAAAGTCTTCAGCCAGATTTTGCTAACGGTCTGCTATAGATCCATTTTGCGGATGTTGCCGGTCTGGTGTTCCTCCCCGATCCGGGTTTCACCCAGACAGTAGGAGCAGAGTGCTGCAGGCATGGAGAACCGCAGTTCTTTCCCTTTCAGGGTTTCTATATCTGATGCCTCTTCAAACAAGCTGGTGAGCTCAAAGGCCCCCTGTCCGGTGATCCCGTTGACGTTCATGATGATGGCACCGGGGTTGACCTGTTTAACCCGTGAGGCAAAAACCTCGCGTTCGGCCTGAGAGACGATATCGCCTTTGGTGATGATAACGATATCTGCCGATTTCAACATCGGGCCGATTTTTTTTGGTGTGCCGATCCCACTGAGATTGTCGATAACACAGACGGCGGTAATCTCTTTGATATGGGGAGAGCAGCGATTACAGAGCCCGGCACTTTCGCTGATCAGGTATTCACAGCCATTTTCGTGTCCCCAGGTGACACACGATTCTATATTGCTGACAAAGTAGTGGTCAGGGCAAAGTGCGCCCGATAGCCCTTTCTGGACCAGGACCCCTTTTTTGGCGTAGAGCTTGTCGTCGTCGGTCAGCAGGCAGTCAAATTTGACCACGCCGATTTTTTTCCCACGCGCTTGCAGGGCTTCAATAACGCGCAAAATCACCGAAGTTTTTCCCGATGACGGTGGCCCGGATATGGTTAAAAATCTCATAGTTTCACCTGTGTGTTTTAATCAATGTTGGGTCAAATTCCCCGCGGCAGGCGGCGGGGCCGTTCATTTGTTGTCGCAGTACACCTACGCTAATTCGACGGCGTTCATTGAATCTTCAAAAATTTGTGTCGTCCGCTTGATCAGGGAACCAATATCGTTCTGATAGATGTAGTCCCAACCAATCCATTTCCATGGATGATCTTTGTCCAGCAGATTATCAACCGCTGGATGAACCGATGGGAACAGCCCTTTTTGTGCCAGGATTTCACCGACCGGTTGGCTGGAAAGATATTCAGCAATGGGCCTGGCTTTTTCCAGGCTGTTCTGCTTGGTGAGCATGAAGATCGGGCTGACGACAGCACCGTCTTCCGGCCAGATAATCTCCAGACTTTGAACCATCCGGGCCATTTTAGTAAAAAAGTACGGCATGATCGTGACCAGCGGTTTCTCTTCAGCGACCCGTTTGGCATTTTTGACCATTTGCGATGGATGCATAGCTTTCAACATGCAGCGGCCAAGTTTTTCGATCCCCTCATCACCATGCTCTTTGTGCAGGGCGAGGAGTATTGCGTTGAACAGGTCAAAGTCTCCGACGGGCAGGGCAACCCTTTGCTCATATTCGGGCTTGAGCAGGTCAGACCAACATCGCGGGACCGGAAGATCGCCAAGAACGTCGTGGTTAACCATGAAGACAGCAGGAACGGCAGCGATAATTGAATAATCTTTTTTCGGATCTTTAATGTCGATGTCGGCAAAATCGGGATTGACAGTTGCATCGGTAATGTCGGTGAAAACCCCCTGATCCTTGAAGTGACCAATAGTTCTCTGATCAAAAAAAGTTTCAAATCCGGCAGAGAGAAAAATGTCAGGCAGCTCTTCGGCATTCTCGATCCCCTGGATATTGTCTTCAATCCAGTTGGCTCCGACCGATGCTGCTTCCAGTTTATAGCTGACTGTATTGCCGGTTTCTTCAGTGTACTGTTCAATAAAAGTGTCAAATCCTTCCAGTAGTGGTAGACGTACCGGACAGGGGAGCAGCCCGGATACTGTAACCTGGCTGTCGGTTTTCTCCGTTGTCTTCATTGTGACATCAACCTGATTTAACTCCTCGTCAATCTTTTCCTGCAGCAGGCTGAGAAAGTTATTCAAGTCATATTTTTTGGTCTGTGCTGCACGTTCCAGCTTTAAAAAAGCACCGACGGCATTGCGTTGTTTCTCATCACGGAAATTTTCAAATCCGTTGGCAACAAACACATCCAGTGTTTCTGGCCAGCGATCAAGAACATCCTTAACCGTCATATCTTTATTCAATACGGTTGTTGTCATAATTTAAATCCTTCTATTCTCAATAAATTGTGTGTTGAACTCATATCCTGTGCCGAGTATAGGGGCATGAGTATCTGATTAAATTGATCCAGATCAAGAAAAACATAAATATGACTATTTTTATCTTTTTTGATCTACGTCAATTTTTAAGTTTCCTGCCTGTGGCATTTTCCGCTCATCAAGGAATTGTATTTTACTTCCCCAAACCAAAGGAGATTATTAACGATGAGCATGTTTTGTTTTCAATGTCAGGAAGCGGCAAAAAATACTGGCTGTACTGTTGCCGGTGTCTGCGGGAAAAAAGAGGATACTGCCAATTTGCAGGATCTGCTGGTTTTTACCCTGAAGGGATTGGCTGTTGTTGCGGACGAAGCCAAAAAACAGGGAAAGCTGGATAAATCTATCGGTTTGTTTATTGCCCAGGGTCTGTTCGCAACCATCACCAACGCCAACTTCGATAATGCCCGTTTTGTTGAGTTGATCAAGGCAACGATCGCCAAACGCGATGCCCTGAAGCTGGCCATCGGCTACAGCAATGACGCTGATGTTGTCAATTGGAACGGCTCCGAGGCCGATTATCCTGCAAAAGCAGCACAGGTTGGTGTTTTGTCGCAAGCCAATGAGGATGTCCGCTCTTTGCGTGAGTTGTTGATTTACGGCCTCAAGGGAATGGCTGCATATACAGATCATGCTGCGATGCTCGGTTTTGAAAAGGCTGAAATTTATGATTTTATGGTCAACGCTCTGGCCTCTACAACTCAGGAGCTGAGTGTTGATGAAATGGTTGGTATGGTTCTGAAATGTGGCGAAACCGCGGTCACAGCCATGGCACTTCTTGACGAAGCAAATACCACAGCCTACGGTAACCCGGAGATTAGTGAGGTTAACATTGGCGTCAGTAATAAACCCGGTATCCTCATTTCCGGTCATGATTTGAAAGATATGGAAGAGCTGCTCAAGCAGACCGAAGGAACCGGTGTTGACGTCTATACTCACTGTGAAATGTTGCCAGCCAACTATTATCCCGCATTCAAAAAATACGACCATTTTGTCGGCAATTATGGCAATGCCTGGTACGATCAGGGGAAAGAGTTCGCCACTTTTAACGGCCCGATTCTGATGACCACCAACTGTATTACCCCGGTTCAAGATTCCTATAAAGACCGCATCTATACCACTGGTATGGCTGGTTGGCCGGGTGCTGTTCATATCGGTGATCGTACCGAAGGTGGCAGCAAAGATTTTTCAGCAATTATTGAGCAGGCTAAAACCTGTGCTGCACCAACCGAGATTGAAACCGGTGCTATCGTCGGTGGTTTTGCCCATGCTCAAGTTATGGCATTGGCCGATAAGGTTGTCGATGCGGTCAAATCTGGTGCCCTCAAGCGGTTTGTGGTTATGGCTGGTTGCGATGGTCGCCATAAGACCCGTAGCTACTTTACAGAAGTGGCAGAAGAGCTACCACAGGATACCGTTATCCTGACTGCCGGTTGTGCCAAATTCCGTTACAACAAGCTTGACCTCGGTGATATCGGTGGCATTCCACGGGTTCTCGATGCCGGGCAGTGTAACGATTCCTACTCCCTGGCCTATATTGCGTTGCAATTGAAAGAGGTTTTTGGACTGGATGATATCAATGATCTGCCGATCTCCTACGATATTGCCTGGTACGAGCAGAAGGCAGTTATCGTTCTTCTGGCGCTGCTTTTCCTCGGTGTTAAAGGGATTCGCCTTGGCCCAACCCTGCCAGCTTTCTTGTCACCAAATGTGGCTAAAGTTCTGGTTGACAACTTCGACATCAAGCCTATCGGCGACGTTCAAGGTGATATCGAAGCGATGATGGCTGGCAACTAAAAAACAGTTGTTGTTAAAAAAAATAAAAAGGGCGGAAAATCGAAAGGTTTTCCGCCCTTTTTTTGTTTTTAAAACTGAAACATCCATTGAAGTTTTTGCCACTTGTTGGCAGAATGCCGCAATCTGAATAGTGATGACAATAAATTATCCGAGAGGGAAATTGATATGGCTTACGGGAAAAAAGAGGGAGTTCTCTATTTTGGGATACCATCAGGAAGCTTAAACGAGCAGGTCTTACGCTTGCTGGCGAAATCGGGTCGTCCGCTGAAAAAAGGGCGTCAATATGAATTGCAGGGGCCGTACGATAAGGATGTTGTGTTTCGGATACTGGATCGTAAAGAGATGGCGCAAAAGGTTGCCGATGGTATAGTTGACTGTGGCATTACCGGTAAAGATTATATTTTTGAAACAGGGCGAGATCACGAGGTCGAGGTGCTGGGAGATTTCATTTTTTCCAAATACACCAACCAGCCTTCCCGACTGGTTTTGGCGAGTCGGCCCGAGCTTGGGATTGAGACTCCAGAAGATTGTCAGGGTAAAATCATTGCCACCGAGCTGCCGAACCTGACCAGACGGCGGATGGCAGAATTGTTCGGTATAGAAGATATTCAAATTCTGCATAGTGAGGGTAAAACCGAAGCCAAAGTGAACATGGGGGAGTGTGATGCCTTTACCGATATTACTGAAACCGGGGCTACACTTAAGGCCAATGGAAACAATATCGTTGCCGAATTGTTTACCTCTCATCCACAATTGATAGCCAATCGTGAAGCAATCGGGGATGTCGCTAAGCTGGAAAAGATGGAAGATATCCGCATGTGTGTCGACGCGGTTCTTCAGGCTGAGCGTGAGCCGGTTTTTATGGTGTTTATGGATGTACCAACGACTGTGCTGTCAGATGTTGAAAAGATGCTGCCATCCGTTGTATCTCCCACCGTGAGTCCAGTGGTTGATGAGGCTTGGTGTAGCGTTTCTGCGGTTATTCGGGAATCTGAACTGAATATCCTGGCTCCGAAACTGCTGCGGCTTGGTGTGGATGGTATTGTGCCGATTCCGGCACCGAAGGTTTTTACCCAGGATATGGTTAAAGCTAACCATTTTTAACGCAGAGACGCTGAGATAAAAGAGAGCGCAGAGAAAAACAGTAAATCTGTAATTTTGTCTCTTTGGGTTAAATTTTAATCTTATATTCAGGAGAATTTTATAATGGCAAAAAAAGAGCTGGAAGAGGGTAGCAAATTACTGATCGATTTCGATAAGCGTGGAGGGCTAATTCCGGCGGTGGTGCAGGATGTTGCCGATGGCCGGATTTTGATGGTCGCTTATGCCAATGAACTGGCATTGAAGACCTCCTTTGAAAAAGGGATGGCCACTTTCTGGTCGACGTCACGGAATGAACTCTGGACCAAAGGGGAAACATCGGGAGACTTTCTCAAGATTGTTGAGATTCTGACCGACTGTGATCAGGACGCGATTATTTATCGTGTCGTTCCCCAGGGTGGCGGTGCCTGTCATACCAAAGATCCGGAAACCGGAAAAACCCGTGAGACCTGCTTTTATCGCAAGATTGAACTGAAGAGTCAAAAGCTCGAAATGGTTTAGTGATCAATGCTTTTTTGCGAGTGCATCTGTCAAGGAGAGATGTTTCTATAATCCGATGATTCTCACTTTAATTCTGAAAAAGCTAAAAAGCTCCATGACCGATTTGTTGCCTATCGTTCTGGTCATCGCTTTTTTTCAGATTTTTGTCCTTAAGCAGCCCCTGCCACAAATTGGCGATGTCCTGTTTGGTGCCCTCCTTGTTGTCGTCGGCCTCAGTCTGTTTGTTCAGGGATTGGAGATGGGACTGTTTCCTATCGGTGAGGCTATGGCTCAGGCCTTGGCGCGCAAGGGGAGCCTGTTCTGGCTGCTTTGTTTTGCTTTTGCATTGGGATTTTCAACCACAGTGGCAGAACCTGCCCTTATTGCGGTGGCTGCAGAAGCTGCAGCAATTGCCGGTGCTGGTGGCCTGATCGAGTCGACCCCTGAAGCTCTGCAAAGTTATGCCTTTGGACTGCGGATGGCGGTCGCATTTTCGGTGGGGCTGGCTATTCTCATTGGGGTTGTGCGCATCCTTAAGGGGTGGCCAATCCACTATTTGATTATCGGTGGGTATTGTATTGTCATGTTGATGACTATTATTGCCCCGGCAGAGATTATTGGTATTGCTTACGACGCCGGGGGGGTGACCACCTCAACCATTACGGTGCCACTGGTAGCAGCTTTAGGGGTTGGTTTGGCATCATCAATTCGGGGCAGAAGCCCGCTGCTGGATGGTTTTGGCCTGATTGCCTTCGCTTCTCTTTTGCCAATGATTTTTGTCATGGGTTATGGACTGGTCGTATTTGGCTAAAAAGGTTTTTTGTGGAATTTTTGCATGATTTCAGTAAAATTTTGCTTGCAACCTGCAGAGATGTCGTGCCGATTGTCGTCCTTATCGGGAGTTTTCAGCTCCTGGTTTTGCGCCAACCGATTCCCCATCTCCGTCGAGTACTTGTGGGTAGTCTTTACGTTGTCATTGGCCTGGCTCTATTTCTTGCCGGGTTGGAAAAAGCCCTGTTTCCGCTGGGGAAAATTATGGCGACCCAACTCTCCGATCCCGGGTTTATATACGGTACCGATGCCGCTGTAACTCAGGTGAACTGGATGGCATATGGTTGGATTTACCTGTTTGCCGCGATGATTGGTTTTGCCACGACCATTGCAGAGCCATCTCTTATAGCCGTTGCCTTTAAGGCGAGTGAGGTCTCAGCCGGAACGATCAAACCTTGGGGGTTAAGAATTACTGTCGCTATTGGCGTAGCGGTGGGGATAAGTTTGGGCACCTTTAGGATTGTGACGGGGACACCACTCTACCTTTATGTTTTGGTCGGTTATGTCATTGTTATTGGTCAGACCATGTTGGCACCTAAAAATATTATTGCCCTGGCGTACGATTCGGGCGGGGTAACCACCTCAACCGTAACGGTGCCACTGGTTGCGGCTCTTGGTCTTGGCCTGGCTGCTACAGTGCCCGGTCGGGATCCCGCATTAGACGGTTTTGGCTTGATCGCCTTTGCCAGCTTGTGTCCGATTATAACGGTCATGGGCTACGCTCAGATAATGCAGTGGAAATCCAAACGCAGCACAAATCACATGGAGAGGAAGTAATGCGCTTTAAACTAATTTTGTCATCGGTAAAAGTTGATATTGCCGATGGTATCGTCGATGCGGCAAAAAAAGCCGGGGCTACCGGGGCGACCATTATCCCTTCGCGGGGGACGAGTGCTCATGAAGCTAAAACTTTTTTCGGTCTTTCACTCGAGGCGCAGACCGATATCATTATGCTTTTAGTCGAAGAGCATCTGGCAACTAAAATTTTAGAGACAATAAAAGAGGCAGGTGAGTTCCATAAGCCTGGGACCGGTATTGCTTTTGTTGTCCCGGTTGAACATGTTGTCGGGCTGGAAAGTCAGATGGATATGTTCAAAGAAGAGGTTCGGGAAAATTATTTTTAATTACAGGTAGCTATTCACCACCACTACTGATAGGGGCTTGTGGTACTCATGGAAAGGGCGACTGTCGCCACGGACGGCGACAGTCGAACGGCCATGGACGGCGCAAAGTGGCCCTTGGAATGGGTGCCTCAAGGTATTGCTGAACAATTACAATTATAGGAGTGAGACCGCACTGAGCGTTAACCTTGATTGGATAGAGGGAATATTTTATGGAATCAGACAAAAAGCCGATAATTCGGGCACGAGACATTATGAGTAAAGGGATTACCACTATTGACGGCATGGTTACTGCTCGTGAAGCCGCCGCTAAAATGCGTGCTGAAAAAGTCTCCGCCCTGCTGGTTGAAAAACGGCACGCAGATGATGTCTGGGGGATTTTGGTCGTTCAGGATTTTATCGAAGGGGTCATAATTGCGAATCGTTCCCCTGATGAAGTCAATGTATATGAAATTATGACCAAACCGATTATTACCGTACCGGCAGATATGGATATCCGCTTTGCTGCCCGCTTGATTCACCGCGCAGGTATACGCCGGGCTCCAGTTGAAGAAAATCGTGAGCTGATCGGAATGGTATCGCTTTCATCGTTGATACTCGATAATGAACTATTTTAGCAGTCTGTTGGACAAGCTTTGTGAGCGGCCAGAACTTTGGTGTTGATGGTGGCATGAGCCGCAAGATGATCCATGGTGAAGAGTGATTTGACTGCTTTGTCGAATATGAAAATTCCTCCATTTATAACAGAGAATCCGCGCCTGGCGCTTTATGCGTTGCTGGCTGTTGCGACCTCGGGATTTGGACAGACTTTTTTCGTCTCTATTTTTGGTGCCGGAATCCGCGCGGAATTCGGACTATCACACAGTACCTACGGTTTATATTACGGTTTGGCGACCCTCTGTTCGGCACTGTTGCTGCTGAAACTCGGTGGGCTGGCCGATCACTGGGATCTGTGGCGGGTCACCCTGCTGGCCTTGCTGATACTGGTCAGCGGTTGTCTGCTGCTGGGGACCGCTCCCCACTGGATTCTCCTTATTCCCGGATTTCTGTTGATCCGACTCGGCGGGCAAGCCATGTTGACCCACCTGGGAATGACGGTTGCCGGGCGCTACTTCCAGCATAACAGGGGGCGGATCATGGCACTCACCGCGGCAGGTTTCCCTTTGGCCGAGGCGATTCTGCCGGCAACCGCCAGCTTGATTCTGATCAGCACCGGATGGCGGATGCCCTGGCTGCTCTCGGCTGCCGCTCTGCTGCTGGTCGCGTTGCCGATTTTGCTGCTGCTCGCACGCCATGCCGAACATCCTGCTCAGCAGGACAAAAACACAGAACATGCCACCGGCAAAAGTTGGACCCGTAACCAGGTTCTGCGGGAGCCCGGATTCTATCTGCTTCTCCCTGCAACCCTGGTTACGCCATTTACGATTACGGCAATTCTTTTCCACCAGGCCGCCATCGCTGAACTGCGCCACTGGCCAGCAGAGGTTGTCGGTCTTGCCTTCACCGGTTTCGCCCTCGGCCATTTCACGAGCCTCTTTCTGGCTGGCCCCCTGATCGACCGCCGGGGGGCGCAGCGTGCTTTACCCTTGACCCTGCTTCCCCTGTTCAGCGGGTTGCTGGTCCTCGGACTGACAGATGCCGCCTGGACGCCTTATCTCTACCTGACCCTGTGCGGTGCCACCCTGGGTGCTGTCGGAGCGGCTTCCGGTGCACTCTGGCCGGAACGCTACGGAACCCGTCACATCGGCGCGATCCGCTCTATCGCTCAATCGGTGCTGGTATTCTCAACCGCCGTCGCTCCGTTTGCTGTCGGGGCCACGCTGGATGCTGCCCTGTCTCCAGCAGCCGTGGCCCAGCTGCTGGCTGCCATGGTGGCCGTTTGTGCCATGCTCGTGTTATTGGCCAAACCGGTTTAATTCAAGCCACCTGATATGCAGGTGGTCAGTGACTTCAGAGGTGACTATGAAAAAATTTAATCCAAGACTCAAAAATGCAATCCTTGAAGTTGTCGAAAATCAGCTTACTTCAAACGAACCTCCCGAAACAAAACAGACTTTGGATCGTCTGCTTGCTGAGGGTTATTCAGAAAGTGAAGCTAAGGAATTTATCGGCGCTGTCGTCGTTTCTGAATTCTTTGAGGTGTTGCAGGATGAGAAGCCCTATGATGAGAGAAGATTTGTTGAGGCTCTTGATAAGCTCCCGAAATTACCAGAGTAGCTGGATCGGGAAATTCTAACCACTCGCCCCCAATTCATAGTAGTCCTGTGGAGATTAACTCCCTGAAATATCAGCGAAAATAAAATATTTTACGGTCATTGAGCTTCCAGCTTTTTAAATCCGCACGACTCTGATATCCTGCCTGATCAATTCAATTCAGGAGCTGATATGGATGAAAATTACGGCCAGCGTTTGCCACCACAGAACCTTGAGGCTGAAATGTCGGTGCTTGGTGGGGTGTTGTTAGAGAATGAAGCCCTCAACCGTGCTTTGGAGTATCTGACAACAGACGATTTTTACCGTGAGAGTCACCGGAAGATTTTTAATTCTTTGATTGTCTTGGCAGATAAAAACGAACCTGCCGATCTGGTGACTTTGACGGCAATTTTGAAAGATCGTAGTGAACTTGATGACGTTGGGGGGAGTACCTATCTGGCAACTCTGGTCGATTATGTCCCCACGGCCGCCAATATCAACTACTACTGTAAATTGGTTAAAGAGAAATCAGTTGCCCGAAAATTAATTGAAGCTTCGACCGATATTGCGACCCGTGGTTATGAAGGTGGTGATATGGAGGTGATCCTGGATCAGGCTGAAAAATCTATTTTTGAGATCTCGGAAAATCGCATTCGACCTTCTTATTTTCCGGTACGGAGCATTCTTAAAGATACCTTCAAGTCTATTGAGGCACTCTATGAGCGTAAGGAACTGGTCACCGGGGTGCCCACCGGCTATGCTGATCTCGACAAGATGACTGCGGGGTTACAGCCGAGCGACCTGATTATTGTTGCCGGACGCCCCTCTATGGGAAAAACTGCTTTTGCTCTGAATCTGGTTGAATATGCCACCTCCCAGGCTGATAAAGAGGTTCCGGCGGTGATTTTCTCTCTGGAGATGAGTAAAGAGCAGTTGGTTCAGCGGATGCTCTGTTCCCTGGCGAAAGTTGATGCCGGACGACTTCGAACCGGTCACCTTGGGGAATCTGACTGGCCAAAACTGACTATGGCGGCCGGACAGTTGAATGAAACGCAAATTTTTATCGATGATACTCCGGCGATATCGGTTCTCGAATTACGTTCAAAAGCGCGACGTTTGAAAGCGGAACATGGATTAGGTCTGATTATCGTTGATTACCTGCAATTGATGCGGGGTAGCAATCCCGAAAGTCGGCAACAGGAGATTTCAGATATTTCCCGTTCCCTCAAAGCGCTTGCCAAGGAGTTGTCGGTGCCGGTTGTCGCTTTGTCGCAGTTGAACCGTTCTCTCGAAAGTCGCACCGATAAACGACCCATGATGGCAGATTTACGTGAGTCCGGTGCTATTGAGCAGGATGCCGACGTGATTATGTTTGTTTATCGCGAAGCTGTCTATTGCGAAGACTGTAAAAGTCGGGAAAGGACTTGCGAAAAAGGGCATGATAAGGATGCCGAAGTTATTATTGGTAAACAACGAAACGGTCCTATCGGGACCGTCCACTTGACTTTCCGAGGTGAATTTACCCGTTTTGAAAATCAGACTAAACGGGATGATGGTTATTGAGGTACCGATTGAAAATGTAGGGGGTAATTTATGAATTGCCCCCTACGGTTGAGTTACGATTACGCCCCCCGTTTCACTTCGATCTCCAGCGTTTTGATTTTTTTCCTCAGGGTGTTGCGATTGATTCCAAGAATCTCAGCTGTTCTGATCTGATTGCCACGGGTTTTCTGCAGAACAATATTGATCAGCGGTCGCTCGATCTGGTGCAATACCATCTCGTAAAGATTATCCATCTCCTGCAGTTTCATTTGTGCCAGAGAATTCTCCAGTTTTTGTGCGACCACAGCTTCCAGAGATTTGTTCTGACGCTGATGTTTTGTGTTTCCAGGGAGATCGGGGAAATCTGCTGATGTCAGAACCTGATCAGGGGAGAGGAGGGTCGCCCTTTTTATTGCATTTTCCAGTTCTCTGACATTGCCGGGCCAGTGATGGGATTTGAGTAGTTCCAATGCTTCCGTGCTGAACTCCATAGCATCGATCCCCATATCCTGTTTTGATTTCTGCAGAAAGAAATCTGCCAGAACTGGAATGTCATCGCGTCGTTTCCGCAGCGCCGGAAGTTTGATCGGAACGACGTTCAGGCGATAATAGAGATCTTCGCGGAACAGTTTATCTTTAACCCGAGCACTAATATCTTGATTGGTGGCAGTCACAATTCGTACATCAACCCGTATCGTCTGATTTCCACCGGTCCGAGTAATTTCCTTTTCCTGTAAAACGCGGAGAAGCTTCGCCTGTAATTCGAGAGGCATATCCCCGATTTCATCGAGAAACAGGGTCCCACCATCGGCCTGTTCAAATTTCCCGATTCTTCGTTCTGTTGCTCCGGTAAAGGCTCCCTGTTCGTGACCGAACAGTTCTGTTTCCAATAGCTCCCGGGGGATAGCCGCACAATTTAAAGCAATGAGTGGTTTACCAAGGCGGTGACTGTTGACATGAATGGCTCGGGCAATCAGCTCTTTACCCGTTCCACTTTCACCCGTGACCAGAATTGTGGCATCTGATCCAGCCACCCGACCGAGAATTTTGTAGATTTTCTGCATGGGTTGGCTATTGCCGATAATTGACCGACCGAAACTATAATGATCTTGCAATTCTCCTTTCAGGTGATCGATTTCTCCCGTCAGCTCCGCCGCCTTTTCTGCTTTCAGGATAATGGCATCAAGGGCCTTCAGGTCAAAGGGTTTGGTCAGGTAGTCATAGGCACCATTTTTCATGGCCGAAACCGCATGTTCCATAGTCGATTCCGCCGTCATAATAATAATCAAAGTGTCTGGATAGTCAGTACGAAACTGTTTCAGCAAGTCCAGACCATGGACGCCCGGCATCTTGATATCCAGAATGGCGAGGTCATAGTGATGTTCCTGCGCCAGATGTCTGGCCTGCAAGCCGTCTTCTGCCAGATCGACATTAAAACCCTGCTTTTTTAGTGCCTTGGATAGGACCCAGCGGATACTTTCTTCATCATCGGCGACAAGAATGCGTTGAATGGCCATGACTTATTTTCCTTTGTTGATGTGATGTTTCGTGTGAATACCAAACAGCGGTAGCGACACCTTGACCTGAGTTCCCCCTTCGGGGCGATTAGTGAATTGCAGCAACCCTTCGTGGTCGGTCACAATCTTCTGGCAGATTGGCAGTCCCAGGCCATTGCCGGCCGTTTTAGTTGTGTAAAAGGGGGTGAAAATCTTTTCCAGCTCTGTTGCTGAAATTCCTGGTCCCTGATCGCTGATAGAGATCTTCACCATTGGTGTCGGTCGGGTTCCCGGACGGCTTAAGTGATATTCAGTGCTAACCTGCGATGCAATAATAATTTCACTTTTCTCGGGAGTTGCTTCGCAGCTGTTTTTTATCAGGTTCAGGAAGAGTCTGGTCAACAGATCACGATCACCATGAATGTCGGGGATGCTGGGATCGAGTTGCCAGGTGAAGAGAATATCGCGATTACTGAGAGAGTTTTTCAGTAAATTGACAATTTCCAGCAGAAGCTGACCGATATTAATCGATTCGAGTTGAGCCTTGCGCGAATGTGACAGATTTAATAGTTCTTCAATGATTCGATTGACTCGCTCAGTTTCCCGCACGATCAGTTGTGTATACTCCTGAAGGTCACTCTCAGGCTCGAGTTCCTGTTGCAGGAGTTGTGCTGAACCTTTAATTCCACCAAGTGGATTTTTGATCTCATGAGCCAAGCCTGCAGCCATGGTTTCAATCATGGCTAATTGATCTGCGTGGCGCACGACACTTTCGAGTGATCGAACCCTTGTCAGATCATGAAGGGCGATAACGGCACCCTGCTGTGGTTTTGAGTCAGCAAAAACGGGTGATACCGTGATACTGACCTGTCTTTGTTGTGATCCGGATGTTTGTAGTGTCACTGTTTCGTGACTGGAGATTGAACGACCTTCATCGAGGGTTGTGCGTACCAGGTAGCATAGGGTCTCCTGCCATTGAAAACACTGGAAAAAAGTTTTTCCTATGACTTGTTTTTCTGACAGGCCGGTGTAGTGCTGAGCTGCTGAATTAAAAAGACCGATTTTTCCTTGTTGATCAACTGCAATTATGGCGTCATCAATATTTTCGAGAATCAGTGCATATTCCTGGTGTGAAAGGTGAGGTTGAGGACTCATGCTGCTTCGCTTCGGGAGAAGAAAACCTGTGTTAACTCGAGCACCCGATCCAGTTGTTCAGTTTTTTGCAGGGCGGCACGATAATGGCTGGCACCATCGAGCCCTCGCGCATACCAGCACAGGTGTTTACGCATTTCCAGGAGAGTTTTCTTCTCCCCGAATTGCTCACGATGTAACTGCAGGTGTTGTAAGGCAATCGGGAGTTTGTCCTTCGGGCTGGGCTGGGTGATCGCTTTTCCAGCAAGTAAATCGAGTGTCTGGCTGATCAGCCAGGGGTTTCCATAGCCTCCGCGACCAATCATGATGGCATCACAGTGGGTTTTCTGGAGCATTGATAATCCATCTGCTGATGTAAAAATATCGCCACTTCCAAACACTGGTATATTCAGGGCAGATTTCAGATCGGCAATGTGTGCCCAATGAGCCTTACCGGAGAAACCCTGACTGCGTGGACGCGGATGAAGGGTGACTGCATCGACCCCTTCCGCCTCAGCAATCCGACCAATTTCCAGATAATTCAGGGAGTTATCATCCCACCCCGAACGAATTTTTATCGTTAATGGACCGCGATAGACTTTGCGCACCGCTGCAAGGATTTTTCCGACCCGCAAGGGGGCCTGTAGTAGCGCACTTCCGGCACCGCTTCGCACGACTTTTTTGACCGGGCAGCCCATGTTGATATCGAGCAGATCACCATCATTTCCAACCATTTTGGCGGCTGTTTCAAAGACCGCTGGATCATCTCCAAATAGTTGAATACCAAGAGGAAATTCTTCCCTGCAGCTGGTCAGCAGGAGGCGGGTTTTATGGCCATCGCGAATCAACCCATTGGCACTGATCATCTCGGTAAATACCAGACTGGCACCGAAAGACTTCATGATTTTGCGATAAGGTAAGCTGGTGATACCTGCCATTGGTGCAAGGATGACCGGACTGTCCAGTTGTAGAGAGCCTATATGGGGACGTTGTATTTGCATAATAATTAGGCATTTTATTCGGTCTCGCTGCCTGAGGCAAGAGAAAAATAACCGTTTTTGTCAGCTAAAAGCACTGAACTTATGTGGGTACCTTTTTGGATACAGTATACAATTTACGGCTTGACAATGGGGAAGTGAGTTGTTAAAACGATATTTGTGATTTTAGGCGAAAGAAGGTTTGTGGGCTCATTAATCGAGGTCCCAGGTAGCACTGTTTACTTTCATCTATCCCCTGCATAAAAAACTGTTCGAGGAATTTTTTTATGCAGTCCACTTTCCGCATTGCGGAAATATTTCTTTCTTGGCCCAGATGGGTATCTTCAAATTGTTATTCACAACCACAAAAGGAGAGAGAGTATGTCAACAACACTGAAAAAGGTTTTAGCGGAAAAGATTGATGCGCACCGTCCTCGCGTTACCAGGCTGGTTAAAGAGCATGGTGATGTGGTTCTTGGCGATGCAACTATCGGCCAGGCTATTGGTGGTGCCCGTGGTATCAAGTGTCTCGTAACCGATATTTCCTATCTTGATCCAATGGAAGGTATCCGTTTCCGTGGCATGACTATTCCTGAGACTTTCGCTGCCCTGCCAAAAGTTCCCGGCAGTGACTATCCTTATGTTGAGGGTTTCTGGTATCTGTTGATGACTGGTGATGTTCCAACTATGGAGCAAACACTGGAAGTTGTTGCCGATTGGCAAGAGCGCTCAGCAATTCCCGAGTATGTTATCGATGTACTGCGTGCTCTGCCACGTGACAGCCATCCAATGGCCATGTTCTCCTCTGCAATCCTCGCTATGCAGCGTGATTCCGTTTTCTCCAATAACTATGCTGCCGGCAAATTCAACAAGATGACTTGTTGGGAAGACATGTTCGAAGATTCCAGCAACCTGATGGCCAAGCTCGGTCCTATCGGTGCTTATATCTACCGGATGAAGTACAAAGGTGATACTCACATCGATGCTGATCCAGAGCTCGATATGGGTGGTAACTTCGCCCATATGATCGGCCAGAGTGAAGATTACAAAGACGTTGCCCGGATGTACTTCATCCTCCACTCTGACCATGAGTCCGGTAACGTTTCTGCTCACACGACTCACCTTGTTGCTTCTGCTCTGTCCGATGCTTACTATGCATACAGTGCTGGTATCAACGGTCTTGCCGGTCCTCTGCACGGTCTGGCCAACGAAGAAGTTCTGCGCTGGACGCAAAACTTTATGGCTAAACTTGGTGGCGAGCTCCCCACCGAAGAGCAGCTTAAAGAAGCTCTCTGGGCTACCCTTAACAGTGGTCAGGTTATCCCTGGTTACGGTCATGCAGTTCTGCGTAAGACTGACCCACGTTATACTTCACAGCGTGAGTTCTGCCTTAACACTGAAGGGCTCAAAGATTATCCATTGTTCAAGTTGGTCAGCATGATCTTTGATGTGACTCCAGATATCCTGGTTGAGCAAGGGAAAGCCAAGAACCCATGGCCAAATGTTGATGCCCAGTCTGGCGTTATCCAGTGGTACTATGGTGTTACTGAGTACGAGTACTACACTGTTCTGTTCGGTATCGGCCGCGCTCTTGGTTGCCTGCCTAACATCACTTGGGACCGTGCTCTTGGTTATGCTATTGAGCGTCCTAAGTCTGTTACCACCGATATGCTGGAAGCAGCAGCTGGTATCAAGTAAGAATTTAAATTACTGTAGTCAGATTGAATTTAAGGGAGACTCTTTCGAGGGTCTCCCTTTTTTCATATCAACTTCTTTAGCTTTCTTCCGAAAGCGGGTATAGTGAGTTAAAACTTGTCAGAGTGTTAAATACCGAAGGAGTGAAAAGCTATGAAACGTAAATTACAGATATTTTCTATTGTCCTCTGTTTTGTTGTAAGTCTGGCCGGTTGTGCGACCAACACGACCCATCAAAATACCAAAAAAGGGGCGGGGATTGGTGCGTTAGTCGGTGCTGTGTCTGGGGCGATTATCGGTTATCAGAATGATCATTCCGGTGGTGCCCTGCGGGGGGCGTTGATTGGTGGTGCTGCTGGAGGCGCTCTGGGTGCTGGTGCTGGTGCTGGTGCATATATGGATAAGCAGCAAACCGAGTTTGAGCAACAGTTGGCGAGTGAACAGGCGCAACATCAGATAGAAATCGAACGGCAGCAGAATGAAATTCTCAAGCTGACGATGAGCAGCGAAGTTTCTTTTGATTTTAATTCAGCCCAGATCAAGTCAACTTTTCAATCTCCACTTAACAAGATTGCCGATATTATGAGCCGTTACCCACAGACCCAGATTGTTGTCGTCGGACATACGGACAATGTTGGTTCCGACCAGTACAACCTTGACCTTTCACTCCGTAGAGCCAATGCTGTAGCCGATTATTTGGTTATGCGTGGGGTGGAGACTTCACGAATGGGAACAGAAGGGCGTGGCGAGATGGAGCCCATTGCCAGTAATGAGACTGTCACTGGCCGTGCGCAGAATCGTCGCGTAGAAATATTTGTCGTGCCCAACCAGAATGCCGGTCAGTATTAGCGCTCGTAAATTCTGCGTCTTCGCCAGAATTCTGCAGTCATCCCGGGACAGCCCCCCCAGTTCCATCGGGGGCTGTCCCGGGAGTTTACGCGCCATGAAGCTGTGGCGGTTTGCACCGAAAATAGCCGGGATAGCTCCCCCATACGGGGACTGGCCCGGCTATTTGCTTACAATATGACAACACCTTATACGTGACACGGCACTAAGTTTCTTCAGTTGATTCCTTCGGGGCTTCTGTTGCTGGTTTCTGATAGATGTGTTTCTCTTTTTCTTTGCGTGTTGCATAAATCAACAATTTTTTATCCGTATATGACTCGACTTCGCCGGCAAAGGATTCAATTTTGAAATAATCGTGGACTTTTTGTGGTGCATCCATGAAGAATTTGTTTAATTCCTGTGCTTTCGCCCGATTCAGCCCGGCTGTTTTGGTCCACTCTTGAAAATCGTGTGTTTTTGAGATAACTAAAGTTTCTTGCAATATCAGTTCAGAATCGTGAATCATTTCTTGCCACTCTTCCTCACTGAACGCTTTGATATGGGTCGGGTTGCGCATTTTCTCCATGGTTTGAAAAAAATCTGCGATTTCCGGATCTGAGGGCATCAGGGTGTCAATGATTGCCATTCGACCGCCCCGGCGGAGGACCCGGTGAAATTCACGTAGTGCACGTGGGACATCGGGAAAATGGTGGGGGGCAATACGGCAAGTGAGCAGAGTGAAGGAACCAGCAGGAAAAGGGAGGTCTTCGGCATCTGCTTCACGGAAAACAACGTTATCAACGCGTCCCTCTTCGGCGATATGTTCCTGGGCTTTTTTCAGCATTTGCATGGTCAGGTCCGAGGCAACAACCTGTCTGACCATTGGCGAAAAAAACAGCGCCATGTGCCCACCGCCGCAGGCGACATCAAGCATATTATCATCGTGGGATGGTTTAAGCAGTCGTGCCGCTTCTTCCAGATCTTCACCTCCGGAAAAGTGGGTCGCCTCGACGTATGCAACTGCTGTTTTGCCAAACTGCTCACGAATTTGATTTTTAAATTTACTATCCATTCAAGTTCCTCCCGGGTACTTTGGCGTATTATAGCACCGAACTGATTTTTTTTGTCGCAATTTAAAAATTTAATTCAATAACTGACACTTGGCGTGTTGGGGTGACTCGGTTACAATCCCTTTTTCAACATAATTTGTAACGGGCGACTCGCAGCCCGTTTCCCTCAGTGACGGTGACAGTCCGTCCCTGTGTAACCGTGAGAGACATAGGAGGCCAACATCAGGATTATCACTCCGGGTAGCACCTCCCCGTCGCACCCATCGAACGGGGTTGCCGGAGGTAAGTAACTCGCTACGTCGTGAGGCGGGCGGGAGAAG
>LLYT01000059.1 GCA_002049545.1 Deltaproteobacteria bacterium tcs-42
ACTGTCGCCGTCCGTGGCGACAGACGCCCTTTCCATGGGTACCACAAGCCCCTATCAGTAGTGGTGGTGAATAGTTACAATTATTCCAGACCCCGCTCAAAATTAAATTTGTGACTGCCTTGAGGATCATGACCACTTTTAATAGCGTCAAGAACCTGTTTGCCCTGCTGACTGAATGGGCCTCGATGGGACAGGTCAACGATGAAGCGGTGGCACCCTGCTTTTTCCAGCTCCGGCAGGTTAGCGATAAAAGAAAAATCGGTTTCACTGTTCAGCCAGGTTAACCCCTGTCGTTGCTGCACCCGGTAGGCATCCCCCCGGTCGGAAAGAACCGGATTGTCCGAGCGGACATTTTTAATCTTGATGCGCGAAGTGAGCAGCGGCACACTGCCATATACAGTCATGGCTGTCGGAATGGGCAGCTGATGGCGAAGGATATCGGCGAGGTTGTTACGATCATCCTCAATATAAAGTTCAGCCTCATGAATCCCAAGCTCTGCCAGCGCCGCAATCGCCTGACTGTTCAACGAGAATAATCGAAAACTGCTGTACAGCGTCACACCCTGAATTTTATCAAAGAGGGGAAAGTGTCCCAGATTGTTGAGGCGAAAGTTAGAGAATCCCATCTGTGTCAGTTGGCGAATCGCGTTACGGGTGTCGAGCCAGTCTTTATCAAAGATGACAAAGGGGATATCCCAGATTAAGTGCTTTGCCCGGCGAAGCAGCTTGTGGGCATGCTGTAGATTCTGTCCGGATAAGGGCATCAGGATCTGGTTGACGGTACGATCCTGAAGGATGCGCTGGTCACGGGAATCACGGAGTTGAATGCAGATATGCCGCTTTTCAGGCCGTGCAGGAGCTTGCGGGAACAGGGCATTGCGGGCACTCTGTGCGTGTGCTGCTCTGAGCTCATACCTTTGTGGCCGGTGGCTTTGACTTAAGGCTGTATAGAGATCCCGCCGGATTTGTTTCAGTTGTTTGGGGGGGATGACAATATCCGGCAGTGGACCACATGCAAGGGTTCCCAGTGCAAAAGGCCCTTCGGCAGTCGCCGCGAAAGCTTGCTGCAGAATCTTCTTGTCAAGACCCTTCTGCTTGGCTGGAAAGCTGTCGATCTTAAATTGGAATTGCTGAGTTACGTGACCAATCGTTGCACTGACTTGTAATTGTTGTGGATTGATATCGACCTGCAGGTTGACCGTTTCGGGAGGGGGACGGACGTTACTTAATCTGCGACGACAAGCCGAGTCGCTCATGGTAAAAGCGCTGCTGGATGAAACCATGAAAACACTGTCTCCCACCTTGAACAGATCGTTAAAGGTGGAAGGGACTCGAACAAAGCTATCGGCCGGAACTTTATGGACCGTCTTTTTTCCCAGAATTAACTGGCGGATCGTAAATGCTTTGCCACTTTTGTCGGCAGCAGGCTGCACCCGTAATCGGGCACCAACTTCGAGGGCCCCTTTGGTTTTAAAGCTGATCTCTCCGCCGCGAACCTGCGTGATTTCACCCATAAAGCGTCCAGTGGCCCCTTTATGTGCCGGAATCGCCATATCGGTCGGTTGTCCACCGGATAAAAACCCCTGGGTTGGTTGACGGCCAAAACTCTCCTTCAGCAATAATTTGGCTTCTTTTATAATCGCTTTACGTTGGTCATCCGGTGCGTCGAGAACCTGTCGATAGGCTCTGATAACTTTATGGACATATTCGGCACTTTTCATCCGCCCTTCAATTTTCAAACTGCAGATTCCTGCTTTTTCCAGCTCCGGTAAAAGATCGATAGCGGAGAGATCGTTGGGAGAGAAAAAATAACCGGCTTGTTGGCGATAGCTATGGTTGCGGCGGCAGGGTTGTGTGCAGCGGCCACGATTGCCACTTTTTCCACTGAGAAATGAGGAAAAGTAACATTGGCCACTGTAAGAAAAGCAAAGGGCTCCGTGAATAAATTGTTCCAGCTCCAGCGATGCCTGCTGACGAATTGCAGAAATTTCATCCAGAGTCATCTCTCTTGCCAGGACTCCACGGGTAAAACCCATCCGCTCCAGCATTTTAACTCCGGCACTATTATGGATGGTCATCTGGGTCGATGCGTGGAGTTCCAGTCCGGGAAAATGGTCTTTGGCCAGCTTCCAGACCGACAGATCCTGTAGAATCAGCGCATCGACGCCGATCTCTTCCAGGGCTCCCAGGGTGTCGATTAATTGCGAGAGTTCTTTCTCCTTCACCAGGGTATTGAGAGTCATGTAAAGCCGTTTTCCCCGTTGTTGCATATAGTGAGTCAGGCTTTCGATCTCTTTTAAGCTGAAGTTTTTAGCTTTGGCTCGGGCAGAAAATTCTTTCAAGCCGGTATAAACAGCATCGGCGCCAGCATCAACAGCGGCGAAAAAAGCTTCAAGGCTTCCTGCCGGAGCAAGCAGTTCAGGGCGTTGAGAGATTATTTTTCGGCTCATAGGAAAACTATTTGTTCAACAGTTTTTCAAACTGCTGTGGATTAAAGCCGGAAATGTGCTGACCATTGATCCAGAATTGTGGAGTGCCAGAAATACCGATTTTGCGAGCGACTTTGCGATGCAGATCGAGTTGACCGTTATCGGTCACGTCGGGAACAGGTCGCGAATCGTACTGGCCACTGAAAACTTCTTCGTAGGCAAGTTCCTGATCTTCTGCGGCAAGTATATAGCGAGCTTTTGCGGCCGCCTGTGGATGGAGCTGATCGAGAGGGAAGAGGAAAACATAGCGGGTGACATCATCTCGACCCGCAAAAAAATCGGAGCCGTGACGACAGAAAGGGCAATCGGGATCGGTGACCTCAATCACCTGATTGGGTCCATCACCGATTTTGATCGCCTGGTCAAGGGGGAATATTTCCAGCTTGGAGGCCATCCGTTTGTTCTTGCTCTCACGGGTCAAATTTCTGGCATCAGCGGTCCAGAGTTCACCAAAAAACATATGGCCAGAAGCGGGGACAAAGTAGATAACCTCACCATTTTCAACCACAACCTCATAAACTCCAGTGACCGGAGTGGGGCTGATGAGTTGATATTTAAGCTGTGGATAATGGGTAGAAAGTGCTGCAGAGACGTCACTTGACAGATCTTTTTGTTGAGCAGCGCAAGCACTTAAAGATAGAAAGCTCAACAACAGGAATAACGGTAGGATACAACGTAACATGGAACACTCCTTTAAGGTTTTTTCTGAGCATACACCAGACGTTGCTTGAGGAAAAGAGGCCCCATAATTTATGTGACGCGGAAGTCTGTCGGACTTGCCGGAGCGGCGCGAAAAATTGATTGGCCGATGACAGATTTTCAATCGTTTGAGAGCCAATAGCCACAGCTATTTGTCGGGAAGGATCGGATATATGGACCGATCAGAAAATTTATGGAATGTCTGACAGGCTCCTGGATATTGAATAAGTATTGAAAAAAAGGATTAGTACTTGACCCGGATACACTAAAAAGCTATTGTCTCCTTCCTAAGTAGCTGATATTTAATAATATTTAACTTATTTTTGTGATGACTAAACAAGCGTTTGTTTTTTAACCTGTTGAGGAGGTTCCCGATGAAAAAGATTTTGGTTTTATTGTTGTTGCTGGCTTTGTGTCTGCCGGTTGCCGGTATGGCGGGTAATAAAAAAGATCCGTTGGCGGCCTGGAAGCCGGCATTTGACCCGAGTGGTGCAGAATACACCTACATCCTTTCAAATATTTCCCATCCGGTCATTGAAGGTGTCGCGGCTGGCTACCGGATTCGCGACAAGGTCTGGCAGCAAACCAACGGGCAGATCTATGTCGATTACCGTCCGCTGGCTCAGTTGGGGGGTGAGAAAGATGTGATCAGCAAGCTGAAGCTGGGTGCAGTGCAGGGGATGCTCAGTTCTTCCGTTGCTGCAGCCAATGTGGCAGATCGCCTTGGGATCGTCAATCTTCCTTATGTTGTTGATACCTTTGACAAACTGGATACTTTCCGTAACGATCCCGAACTCTGGAAGCCGTTTGCAGAAAGTGCCCTTTCCCGGGGCATCTATGTTGCCGATTTCACCGGTTATGGCCCGTACGGTTGGGCAACTACGACCCCGGTTGACACTTTGGCTGCTGCTAAAGGGGTTAACTTCCGTATTGCACAAGCTCCGGTCAATACCGATGCCTACAAAGCATGGGGGCTCAAGTTTACCGTAATGCCTTGGCCGGATGTTCCACAGGCCCTGCAGACCGGTGTTATCTCCGGACTTGATCATACGGCCATCGTATGTAATATCACCAAGAAATTTACCATTGCAAAATCATTTACCGAGCTGAACTATGCCCAAGGGCTGTTTGTTCATCTGATCAACAAGCGTTGGCTTGACAAGTTGCCGGCCGATCTGCGGGCAACCTTCCTGTCTGTCATTGCCGAAGAGAGTGCCGCAACACGTGAGGCAACCCGTAAGCAGTATGATGTTCAGGTGGCCAAAGCGAAAGAGGCTGGCGTTCAGTTCTACCAGTTATCCGCTGGAGAAATCGCTGAACTGAAAAAACAGGCTCAACCGGTTCTGGAAAAGTGGGGGGAGAAGATCGGTTCCGATTATTTAGACAAGGTTCGAGCAAAGCTTGGCAGTTGATAGCTGAATCTGTATAATCACACGGTTTAAGAGGCCGGGGAGGATAAGCCTCCCCGGCCTTTTTCATAGCTGCACAAAAGAAGAGAGATAGCATGTGGAAAAAAACCTTTAAAACAATCGACCGTGGGTTCCTTTTTGTTGAAGACTGGTCTCTGTTTATCGCCGTCTGTGTCGCTTTGTTTACGGCGATGGCCAATGTTGTTTTGCGTAAGGCGACCGACAACGTCAGCCTCTACTGGTCGGATGAGGTGGTCCGCAAGGTTATCTTTTTTTCTACCTATATCGGATGTGTGGCTGCGATTCGGAGCCGTTCCCTGATTCGTATCGATGCTCTGCCGCAAATTTTTCCAGTATTAAAGAAACCCTTGACTCTGTTTTCTCATCTGGGAGTTCTGTTCTTTGCTGGAATCATGATCTCTCTCGGTTGGGACATGACGGTGATGATGTTTCAGGATGAGTATGCAAAAACCACGACACTGCAGATCCCCGAATGGTATTTCTACGCCATTCTTCCACTCATGGGGGTGATGATGTTTTTGCGAACGTTGGTCGTGATGGTTGAAGACTGGCGCAATCAACACGATGTGACGGGAGAGCAATAAACATGGAAACCAGTTACCTGTTGATTCTTGCCCTGCTGCTTGGCTGCCTCGCCTCAACCATTCCGGTTTTTATGGCGCTATTTTTTACTGGCTCCTTCGGCCTTGTTTATCTCCTGGGAATTGATGCACAGATAGTCATCGAAGTTCTCTATCGCAGTATGGACAAGTTTGCTCTGGTCGTTGTGATGTTTTTTGTTCTGTGTGGCAACATTATGACGACGGGAAGCATTGTCGAGAAGTTGATCAGAACTGCCAATGTGCTGGTCGGTTTTCTCCCCGGCGGGCTGGCTATGGCGGGGATTCTGGCGTGTGGATTTTTTGGTGCGATTTCGGGATCAACGGTTGCGACCGTGGTTGCTATCGGTGGCTTTATGATCCCTGCTTTGGCTGAAAATGATTATGACGAACGGTTTTCACTCGGAGTTATGACCACTGCACCCATCCTTGGGGTGGTTATTCCCCCCTCGATTGCGATGATCCTCTATGCCATGGTCAGTAACGATCCCCTCGAAGCTCTGTTTTTAACCGGCTTTGTCCCGGGAATGATGATCATAGGTGGCATGAGCCTCTATGCCTATTTAGTCTCCAAGAAAAAGGGGCTGAAAACGATGAAGCGGCCGAGCTTTAAAGAAGCTCTGACGGTCATCAGAGAAAGTATCTGGGCTCTGTTTTTACCGGTTCTGATTTTTGGCGGTATTTATTCGGGAATGTTTACTGCCAATGAAGCGGCTGTGGTCGCCTGTTTCTACGCTTTTTTTGTTGAGATCTGTATTCATCGCGATATGAAATTGTTGGACATAAAGCGGGTGGTTGTTTCCTCGGCAGTCACATCAGCAACACTGTTGATCATTGTTGCCGGGGCCTCGGTTTTTGGCGAATATCTGACCTTTGAGCAGATTCCGAACAAGATCGCTACTGCGGTGGTCAGCAGCATCTCCTCCCCGTGGGTCTTTCTCCTGGCGGTCAATATTCTGCTGCTGATTATTGGCATGTTCATGGATATTATTTCGGCGACCCTGATTCTGACCCCGATCTTTTTACCATTGCTCAGCAAGTTTGGTATCAACACCATGCATTTTGGTTTGCTGATGACCATCAATCTGGGGATTGGTTATTGTACCCCACCCCTCGGGGTCAGCTTGTATATCTCCGGGGCGGTTGCCAATCGTGATCTGGTCTATGTATCAAAAGCGGTGATGCCGTTTTTATTGATTCAGATTGCGATATTGATGGTCTTGACCTTCTTCCCCGACCTGGTTCTGTTTTTGCCACGGTGGGTCTACGGTTAATGGCTTCAGCCGGTTGAAAATTATTGAAGTCGAATCATCACACAGGCAGTCCCATGGGACTGCCTGTGTGATTGTCGGTAAGTCTGCAGCTTTGTGAAGGGCAATACAACTTAATCGAGCATTGCCGTGAGCTGTGGATCGTTGCGTTTCATGACAAACAGGTAGCTTTCTTTCAACTTTTTGGTAAAGAATGTTCCGACCCAGAGAGGACTCCAGACAACACCGGCCATCAGCCAGCGTTTCATAGCTCCAGCGTCAGTTTTATCTGCTTTGATCGTCAGATCGACCTGCTCATATCCTTGACGGGAGATCTGCACTTGATGTTGATTTCCAGTGCTGAGAGCATAGTCAAATTGAACAGGAGTTTGTCCTATTTCGGTACCATTAATGGTGACCATCGCTCCCGGGGGTTCGGATTGAATCATGGCTTGATGGGGGGCGCATGCGCTGAGAAATGCAGCCAGCACAAAAAGGGTGAATAATTTACTTTTCATTTGGGTGCTCCTTTGACTGAACCGACTTGCCGACAATCTGTGTAAAGTGCAATGATTGTGCCCTCTAATCCTGCCAATGGTGTGTTACGTTTCTGCCAAGCGGATAAAAAATAAGCTGTCTGATATTGATGGTCTAGCCATTCACCAATGAAGATAATTTTCTGATCGACACTTTCTGGTGAAACTTAAGGGGTTATTTTGGCGACATAAATTGTCTGGATGTGCAGATTTTGCGTGGTGGTTATCTCTCACGTTTGAAGATGATTCGCGACGGACCTTTAAGGGTGACAGGGCACCAGGTAACTACGCAAAAAACTTCCGGTATATGAATTTGTCGATTGGGCAACCTGTTCAGGTGTCCCCGCCGCGACGATAGTCCCTCCCAGGGACCCACCTTCCGGTCCAAGGTCAATAACGTAATCGGCGGTTTTGATCACATCCAGATTGTGCTCAATAACGACGACAGTATTGCCGGTTTCAACCAGTCGATTCAGAACTTCAAGCAGCTTGTGAATGTCGGCAAAGTGTAATCCAGTGGTTGGTTCATCAAGGATATAGATCGTTTTTCCGGTTGCTCGCTTACTCAGTTCGCGGGAGAGTTTGACCCGTTGTGCTTCACCGCCGGAAAGGGTGGTGGCACTCTGCCCCAATTTGATATAGCCAAGTCCGACATCCCGGACCGTTTGCAGTTTGTTACTGATCCTAGGGATGTTTTCGAGAAAACGACTGGCCTGATTGACGGTCATATCGAGAACCTCGGCGATACTTTTCCCTTTATATTTGACTTCCAGTGTTTCGCGATTGTAGCGGGCTCCCTTGCAGACCTCACATTGAACATAGACATCGGGCAGGAAGTGCATTTCAATTTTGATAATGCCATCGCCGCTGCACGCTTCACAACGGCCACCCTTGACGTTAAAAGAGAACCGCCCCGGTTTGTAGCCGCGAATCTTTGCTTCTGGCAACTGGGCGAACAGATCCCGGATATCGGTAAAGACACCGGTATAGGTCGCCGGGTTGGAACGGGGAGTTCGTCCGATGGGGGACTGGTCGATATCGATCACTTTATCGAGTTGCTCCAGCCCGAGAATTTCCTTCACTGGCCCCGCTTTGTCACGGGCGCGATGGAGTTTTTGTGCCAGAGATTTGTAGAGAGTTTCAATCACCAGAGAGGATTTTCCCGATCCTGAGACCCCGGTGATACAGGTGAGAATGCCAAGGGGAACCTTGGCGGTGACATCTTGCAGATTATTGGCCCGGGCACCATTAATTTCAAGCCACCGCTCAGTTGAACGCCGTTCCCGGGGGACCAGAATGCTCCGTTTCCCGGAAATATAATTACCAGTCAGCGAATCGGGATTGTCCCGAATCTGCTGTGGCGTTCCCTGAGCAACCGCCTCACCGCCGTGGATACCTGCTGCAGGCCCCATGTCGATAACATGATCCGCGGCACTGATCGTTTCCTCATCATGTTCGACCACCAGAACGCTATTGCCAAGATCTCGCAGTCGCTTCAAGGTGGTCAAGAGGCGTTGATTATCACGTTGATGCAGCCCGATGGAGGGTTCATCGAGAATATAGAGAACTCCGGTGAGCGAGGAACCGATCTGTGTCGCGAGGCGGATCCGTTGCCCTTCCCCGCCACTCAGGGTTCCCGCACTGCGACTTAAGGTGAGATAATCGAGGCCGACATGGGAAAGAAACGAGAGTCGCTCGCGAATCTCTTTAAGAACCCGTCGGGCAATCTCCATATCTTTCGTCGGTAAAGTTAAATCATGAAAAAAGGTCTCAGCGTCGGCAATTGACATGTTGGTGACCTGTTGAATGTTTTTCTCGCCCACCGTTATATGTAGAGCCTCAGGACGTAACCTTCCCCCTTCACAGGTTTGGCAGGGGACAATACTCATAAATCGCTCCAGATTATCTCTGACGCTATCCGAATCGGTCTCGTGGTAGCGCCGCTGCAGGTTGGGGATAACTCCCTCGAACTGTTTCTCATAGAAATGGCGCCGCTCACCCTGATCGTAAAAAAACTGGACAGTCTCTTCTCCGGAACCGTAGAGAATAATATTCTGCAACCGTTCAGGCAATTTGGCAAAGGGGCTGCGGATATCAAATTGATAGTGAATCGAGAGAGCTTCCAGCAACGCCTGATAGTAGTAACCGGTACGACTATCCCAGGGGACAATGGCGCCATCGCGTAACGAAAATTCTGGATTTGGAACGACCTGCTCATGGTCAAAGTACATTTTCGTCCCGAGACCGCTGCAGTCTGGACAGGCGCCGTGGGGATTATTAAAGGAAAACATGCGTGGCGAAACCTCCGGGTAGGAGAGGCCACAATCGATACAGGCGTGTGAGGCCGAAAACAGTTTGCTTTCTCCGTCCGGAATTTCAATCCGCACCATGCCATTGGTTAAGCGCAGTGCTGTTTCGATCGAGTCAGCGAGGCGTGATTCAATGTCATCTTTTACAACCAGGCGGTCGATAACAACTTCGAGGGTATGCTGTTTCTGTTTATCGAGTTCAATTTTGTCACCCAATTCATGCATTTCACCATCGATCCGGATACGGACAAACCCGTCTGCTTGTAGCTGTGCCAATTCCTTGCGGTATTCCCCTTTCCGACTGCGAACAATCGGAGCCATCACCATTATTCTGGTTTTTTCCGGGAACTGCATCACCTGATCAACCATCTGTTCAACGGTTTGAGAGCGGATCGGGCTGCCACAGCGGTGACAGAGAATCTGCCCGACCCGGGCATAGAGAAGGCGCAGATAATCGTAGATTTCGGTCACGGTCCCAACAGTTGAGCGGGGGTTTTTAGAGGTGGTTTTCTGCTCAATCGAGATCGCCGGGGAGAGCCCATCGATCTGGTCGACGTCGGGTTTTTCCATCTGCTCGAGAAATTGACGCGCATAGGCCGATAAACTTTCAACATAGCGACGTTGCCCTTCGGCATAAATGGTGTCAAATGCCAGGGTACTTTTCCCGGAACCCGAAACCCCGGTAATAACCACCAGCTGATCACGAGGGATGTCGATATCGATATTTTTCAGATTATGTTCGCGAGCACCGCGAATTTTGATTTTTTCAATCATGGTTGACTCTATCTGTCGTGGTTAATAGAACACTGAAGTTTTTAACGCAGAGGTGGAGAGTTTTACTGAGACTGGAGAGAAAGGTCTAAAATAATAAGATTTTCAGTTTTGCTTTTCTCTGCCTCTCTCTGTCTCTGTGTTAAAGTTTTTGATTTTTAAGTGTTGCCATCTGTCCAGCCATCTTCAAGGCAGCAACCAGACTGGCGGTGTTGGCGGATCCGGTCCCGGCCAGATCGTAGGCGGTGCCGTGATCAACGCTGGTCCGGACAATCGGCAATCCCAGAGTGACATTTACGGCATCATCAAAATGGAGCAGCTTCAGGGGGATCAACCCCTGATCGTGATACATGCAGATCACCGCGTCATAAGCCCCTTTGGCGGCAAAGTGAAACAAGGTATCGGCGCTGTGTGGACCATCGGCAGCAATCCCTTCTGCCTGAGCAGCTTCGATAGCCGGGGTGATGGTGCGTTGTTCTTCATCGCCAAACAGACCGTTCTCGCTGGCATGAGGGTTGAGCGCCAGAACGGCAAGGCGAGGCTGTTGGATTCCAAACTGGCGTCGAAACGCATCTGCCGTGATGCGGATCGTCTGCAGGATCTCCTCGCGACTCAGTTGAGCCGGAACATCCCGGTACGCCAGATGGGTGGTCACCAGGCAGACCTTCAGGTGCTCACCAGCCAGCATCATGACCACTTTTTCAACGCCACAGCGTTCAGCAAGCAGCTCCGTATGGCCGGGGAAATGGTATCCGGCAGCGTTGATCGCTGCCTTGTTGATCGGACAAGTCACTATCCCGGCAGCTGTCTTATCGAGGCAGCGCGAGATAGCATATTCAACGTAATCCGCCATCGCCTTGCCACAATCGATATCTGGTTGTCCATAGTGAAGTGACGCTAGTTGCAACTCTGAACAGGCGTGAACAAGCAGCTTGTTCTCGCCAAAGCTGAGAGAATAAAGGTCGTTTCCCTGTTTTTCTGCTTTCCCTGCACAGCCAAAGATTTTTCCAGCATCACAGAGAACCCCAACATCGCCGACAATTTCAACCGGACAGTTGAGCTGCGCTAAAGATTGATCGAGCAGGGCTTTGACAATTATTTCAGGGCCGATCCCGGTTGGATCGCCCATGGTGAGGAGAAGTGGTTGCATTTATAGTGATGATCTCGTCATAAGTGGTGAAATGGCTGATACGTCAATTTGTGTAATGGCGCAGTATAGCGGAAGCTTGGACAGAGAAACAAGCTCTGGTGTCGAAATGGTTGACTGATTGAGAGATATCCAGGGGAGCTTTGAGCAGGTCAGAGACCGCTTTCCCCCCTCCCCTGGTGGGAGGGGGGAGAGTGATTTAAATACGCGTTTCGACGTGGGCATTGTTACGCAACTCTTTTTGCCATTCATCAAAACGGATATCGGTTTTTTCCCGCCGCAGCTTTTTTTCGATATCACCTTTGACCATGTCGAATGGATCGCCATCGATGGTCGTTCTTTCAGTCACCTGAAACAGGTGGAGCAGACCATTTAACTCCAGTGGTTGACTGATTCCGCCGGGGGTAAGATCTGCCAGTGCCAGTTGCAGGGGTTTTGCCAGGTCGGTTTCAACCAGCTCTCCCATATCGCCACCCGTAGCAGCATCGCCCAGCCCTGCAAGAACCTTGTCGAACTCCTCACCATTGAGAAGGAGGTCGCGACTGACGTCAGCCTGTTTGTGCAGCGCTGCGATTTTCTCTTGATTGCCGGTTGGAATTACAAAGCTGATGCGATTGACACGAATCTTTGGTTCAATCGTGTATTCATCGATGTGCCGATTATAGTAGTTGCGAACCTCGCTGCTGGTCACCAGAACTTTGTAATTGACTTCACGACTTAACAATTTATAGCGGAGAATTTCTTTTTTAATCTGCTCCCGATATTTCGACAGGGTCAGCCCCTGAGCCGCAAGAGCCTGCTCAAATGTTTCGGGGGTCAGGCCATTTTTAAGTTGGACATCTTCAATTGCGCTATTTAATTCTGGCTCGGAAACTTTCAGACCTAATTCCTCAATCCGTTGATCCCGTAGTTTATTATTGACCATTTGTTCAAGAACCTCACCCTTGATCTGATCAAACTGTTCAGTGGTCAGCTGGTTCTGGTCGGGTTTTTGAGTCAAGGCGGCAACAACCGCTTTCTCAAGCTGAAAGCTGGTGATAATTTCATCATTGACGACAGCGACAACTTTGCTGAGAGTTTTTGCCATTGCCGGAGTGATCGTCAGGAAAAGAGAGAGAATCAGGAGAAAAAGCATACGTTTCATAACGGTGAATCCTTATGTTGGATAGAGAGGTTTAGCCTTTTATCGTTTGGATTTTGGCTGAAGCAGATCAAAATTGATATGGGTTTTAGTTGTTTCCTGTAAATTTTTCAGCCACAGATGGAAAGCGGCCTCTTCTTTCTGCTGGTAGAGTTTTGTCGCAATTTCATCTTTGACGGCGGCATAGGGACGAAGACCGGCTTTACGTTTGCGTTCAACCAGAAAAAGATGAAAACCATAAGGGCTTTCAACGGGTTCACTGACTTGGCGAACTGGAAGTTTAAACAGCACTTCGTCAAATTCGACGGGCAACTGTCCGGCAGAAAAATAGCCGAGAGAGCCCCCCTTCTCCCGATCCGGGGATTGCGAATGTTGACGGGCCAGTGAAGAAAAGTCGCCCCCTTGTTTAAGCAGTTGCAGAATCCGATTGGCCTCATCACGCGATTTAAAGAGCATCTGCCGGGCACGTATTTCAGCGGGGCGGCGAAATTCGTCCCGCTGGGCTTTGTAGTAGGCTTCAATCTCTTTGTCGTCGACCTGAACTTGTGGGGTCAGGGCTGCAGAACTGACCTTGGTGGTCAGCAGGCGTAGTTTTAAAGCGGCCATCCAACTCTCTTGGGTTTTTCCAGTTTGGTCCAGAATTCTAGCAAATTCTTCTTCACTATAGCTACCGCGGACTTCCGCCAGGGCGGCATCCAGTTCATCTGGTGTGAGCTGGACATTCAGCCGAGCGGCTTCGCCAAGGATTAATTCACGGTCGATGAGTTGCTTCAGTAACTGCTGTTTGAGCTGCAGCTGTTCCTGATTGGTCAGAACCGAAATATCGGGATATGTATTTCTCAGCTCCCGCTCAAATTGTTGCAGGGTCAATTGCCGTTGTCCCACTTCGAGCAATGGGGGCAATGGTTGTTGCTGTGCATGTTGCTGCTGTTCCTGTTGCTGACAGGACAGCAACGCCAAAAGAAACAACAGTGGCAACGCTCGGGTCAAGATAACAGAAAAGATACCAAAATCCTCATGCGGCAGGGTTCGCCCCTGGTTCGATCTGCGGGAACCTTTTCCCTTGAAGGAGAAGGATTCTTTCGAAATTGTAACTGTTCAGCAATGCCTTGAGGCACCCATTCCAACGGCCATGGGTACCACAAACCCCTAGCAGTCGTGGTGGTGAATAGTTACTCGAAATTAACATAATTCAGAAAAATAGTTGTAGCTCTTTTCTTACCCTGACCAGTAATTCTTCGGCGGGGAGGCGACCAAGATCGATACTGAGTTTAAAGTCGGCTCCCAGGCGGTATTTATCGGATTGCTCAGTGACGAGTTCACGGATCAGGTCGGGAGAGATTTTTGTGGTTGAATGAAACGATAAGCTCAGTCGTTTGCCGTCATATTCAAGCAGCTCGATACAGAGCTTTTTCAATTGAATACGTAAGCGCATGGTCGCAATGAGAACCTCTCCCGCGACCGGCGGTTCGCCATAGCGATCACGTAACTCCTCGACCAGATCAAACAGTTCCTCGTCACTTTCAGCTCCCGCCATACGTTGATAGAATTGCAATCTTTGATTGGGATCGGGGAGATACTTTTCGGGGAGGAAGGCCGATAGCCCAAGGCGGATTTCGGGATCAATTCGCTCTTCACGTTCTTTGCCGCGCAGTCGGTCAATGGTTTCTTCGAGCAATTCAGTGTAAAGCTCAAATCCAATCGCAGCAATCGGTCCCGATTGTTTATTTCCAAGCAGATCTCCCGCACCGCGCAGTTCCAGGTCGTGACTGGCAATCCGGAATCCCGCTCCCAGTTCGGTGAGTTCTTGCAGTACCCGCAGTCGTTCACGAGCATCACGCGTCAGAGCCGCTTCTCCGGGAATCAAAAGATAGGCATAGGCGCGGCGGTCGCTGCGTCCAACCCGGCCGCGTAACTGGTAGAGCTGTGAAAGGCCGAATCGATCAGCGCGGTTCACAATAATGGTGTTGGCCCGGGGGATATCCAGACCGTTCTCGATGATGGTTGAAGCGACCAGCAGGTTGCTTTTCCCGGCAATGAAGTCGAGCATGACCTGTTCCAGCTGTTTCTCCCCCATTTGCCCGTGACCAACGGCAACGGTGGCTTCCGGAACTAACTGGCGTAACTGTTCTGCCATCGCGTCGATTGTCTGAACCCGGTTGTGGACAAAATAGATCTGCCCGCCGCGGCGCAGTTCGCGCAGGATTGCTTGCCGGATCAGTTGATCGTCAAAACGGGTTACATAGGTGCGGATTGCCAATCGATCAACCGGCGCGGTTTCAATCACCGAAAGATCGCGCATCCCGGCCATACTCATGTGCAGGGTCCGGGGAATCGGGGTGGCAGTCAGGGTGAGGATGTCGACCTCGGCACGCAGTTGTTTCAGTTTTTCCTTGTGGCTGACACCGAAGCGCTGCTCCTCATCAACAACCAGTAATCCCAGATCTTTGAAGCGAACATCGCGTTGCAGTAAGCGATGGGTGCCAATCAGAATGTCAATTTTGCCGGCGGTTGCTTTCTCCAGAGTTTTTTTGTTCTCAGCGGTTGAGTGGAAACGAGAAACCATATCGACCCGAATCGGAAAGTCCTGCAGCCGTTGCTGGAAACTTTCCCAGTGCTGACGTGCCAGAACAGTGGTCGGAACCAGGATAGCGACCTGTTTGCTGTCGAGCACCGCCTTGACGGCCGCACGCAGGGCAACTTCGGTTTTTCCATAGCCGACGTCGCCACAGATGAGGCGATCCATCGGTTTTGGCGATTGCATATCGTCGATGATATCGTCAATCGCCTGTTGCTGATCAGCCGTTTCTTCGTGGGGAAAGGTCGCTTCAAATTCACGGAACAATTGGTCCGGAGGAGAGTAGGCAAACCCCTGGCGCAATTCCCGTTTAGCATAAAGTTCCAAGAGTTGTCGCGCCAGCTCTTCAACCGCCGCACGCGCCTTAAGGCGCGCTTTCTCCCAGCCCTGCCCGCCCATTTTATCGAGCTTTGGAACATAACCTTCGCCACCAATGTATTTCTGAACCTTCTCAATTCGTTCGATGGGAAGATAAAGCTTGTCGTTTC
The DNA here is from genome assembly GCA_002049545.1 of Deltaproteobacteria bacterium tcs-42. Taxonomy (GTDB): domain Bacteria; phylum Desulfobacterota; class Desulfuromonadia; order Desulfuromonadales; family Geopsychrobacteraceae; genus Desulfuromusa. The sequence continues at coordinate 15,438 of LLYT01000059.1, forward strand.
CGGCATATTCAAGGTTTAAAAAGTCACCTTCGATAGCTCCGGTTTGTAAATGGGTCAAGCCCAGATAGCGACCGATACCGTGATCAGAATGAACCACATAGTCCTTTTCTTTCAATTCAGCCAAACTGGTCATTAATTGACGGGCCCGGTGGCGACCCGTTTTTTTCTGTCGGTGACTGCGGCGACCGAAGATCTCCTCTTCACTGATAATGTTCAACTTCTCATCAAGGAGAAAAAAACCGTTTTCCAGCTGACCAATGGTCAACTTCGGCACCCCGGGTGTTAAATCCGACAATGAAATAGCCGAATCGGCTTTGAGATGAACCTGATGAGCCGCTAGTAATTCCTGCAGGCGTTCGGCCTGGCTCTGTTGATGGCAGACCAGCAGGGTTTTGCCATTTTCTTTGTTGGCTTGTTGCAATCGTTCCAAGAGTGGTTCAAGGCCATCTTGATCAGCACTTGATTTTGTCCGTAGAGAACCATTGCCCTGACAGTTGAAGTGATAACGCTGCCGCTCATCATCGAGTTGAATTACTTGGAGTCGTGATATCTCAATCCGCAGACGATTGTGCAGCAACGGGTGTAACTCGTCTGGTTCCAAATACAGATCCTGGCGCCGGGCATGCGGCTGCTCCTGTTCCAGCATCCGCACCTCTCCATCGCGAATCTCACGATGGAACAGGTCGATCTCCTGCTCAATGGCGGGAGGATCAATCATAATCAAACGTTGGTTATCGAGATATTGTTCGAGCCGATCAAGTTGCGGATAGTTGAATGGCAGGAGAAATACGCGACCCGGAGAAAGGATCCCCTCACGCAACTCGGTCATGATCGCTTCACGATCAGTTCGCGGGATTGCCAGTTCGTCGCAGCGCTGTTTCAGATTTGTCCCGAGGGTTTCCAGAAATGGGCCGTGGAGAATCATTTCTTTTGCTGGGATCAGCGTCAAAGTTTTCAGGACAGCATCTCCGGACCGTTGATTGGTCGGATCAAAAGGGCGCATTTTTTCAATAAAATCGCCGTAGAAATCAAGTCGAACCGGCTGCTTGGCATCGGCCGGAAACAGATCAATAATATCACCCCGAACGGCAAAACTGCCCCGCTCTTCAACTAAGGGAACCGGTTGATAGCCGAGTTGGGTCAAAGAGTTCAGTAGTTGTTTGCGGTCATACTCCTCTTCAAGGAGCAATTCTAAAGAAACGGAGTCAAGAACCTGGCGCGGAATCACCTTTTGCATCAACGATCGTACCGGTAATACCAGTGCTTTGAGTTTGCCCCGATTCAGGCCGGCAAGGGTCGTCATGCGGATTGCTTCAAGTTCAGGGTGCGGTGTCAACGGATCGTAGGGATTCAGTTCCCAATGTGGCAGCAGGGCAATTTGGTCGGGGTGGGGGTGAAAAAACTGCAGTTCTGCCACCAGTTGGCGTGCCGGCTCCAGCTCGGCGCAAAGGATCACCAGGAGTTCAGGGCTGGATTTGAGCAGTTGAGCCAGCAGGTAAGCATCTGCTGAACCATTCAAGCCAAGCACTTCAACTGTCTGCTGCCCGGCGGTTACGCCATCAATAAAGCTATGCACAGTTGCGTTACGGATATTTTGTTGAGTTTCCTGATCCATAAAGGGGTTTGTCCTGAGTTTTGATTGTCAATAAGTTAAAGATTGAGGCTATCCAGAGGACTTTGCAAGGCATTGATATCTTTCTGCATCACATGGGTATAGATTTCTGTTGTTTTGACATCGGCATGCCCCATCAACTCTTGTAGAACTCTGATATTACAGCCATTTTCTAACAGGTGAGTCGCAAAACTATGGCGCAGGGTATGACACCTGGCACGCTTGCTTATTCCCGCCTTGCGCACTGCCAGCTTGACCGCCTTTTGTAATCCTGACTCAAGAATATGGTGGCGACGAACCTCACCAGAACGAGGATCAACTGAGCGATTTCGCGCTGGAAAAACATACTGCCAACCAGTTTCCCGGGCCGCTTGCGGATATTTCCGAGCTAAAGCTTCGGGGATATAGACTTGTCCAAAGCCTTCCTTTAAATCCTGCTGGTGTAGAAGTTTAATTCTCTCAATATGACTAAGCAGCTCAGCCCTTAGCTCCTGTGGCAGCAAAGCAACACGATCCTTTCCCCCCTTGGCACCACGTATTTGCAGATGATTTTGACCAAAATCGACATCTTGAATCCGTAACCGCAAGCACTCCATCAGCCGTAAACCTGAACCATAAAGCAATTTTGCCATCAGTGCATTTGTCCCCTGTAAATTGGCCAAAAGCTCTTTGACTTCAATTCTGGTTAAAATTGTTGGCAGGCGCTTCGTTCTTTTGGAGCGAACCGGAGCAATTTTGTCATCCAGCCGAACATGCAAAACTTTATGATAAAGGAAAACCAGTGCATTAAGTGCCTGTTTTTGCGTCGCCGCCGAAACGTTACGATCACTCACCAGATGGGACAAAAACCGCTCAACATCATCAGTCTCTAATTTTGCCGGATGGGTATTTCCACCGTAAAATCGGGTATATCGTAAAATCCATTGACAATAAGCTTGTTCAGTTTTTAACGCATAGTTATAATACCGCAGAACTTCCCGTACTTGATCCATCAATTTCAAATCGGGATTCGGCTGGAAGCGAGGGGAGTTTTCCATGTCTGCACCTCAATATACCAATAAACGAAAAAATATCAGAACAATAATAAGTGGATCTGTCTTTCCATATTTGTGCTTTTATATAACGATAAGTGGAAGTATGTCCAGTCTATAGAGAGAAATAGGTGGAAATAGTTCCACTTATTAACAATGTTATATGCAAAAGAGGAACTATGAAGAATCAAAATAATGTCATATTTGGTACAGGGCCATTAGGTCTTTGGGTTGCTCAAGTGTTAGTGGATCAAGGCAAGCAGGTCACCGTTGTTAACCGAAGTGGGAAAGTTCCCGGTGAAATATCAGAACAAATAAATGTTGTTGCTGGTGATGCCAATGATTCCACTATCGTTTATGAAGTCTGTAAAGATGCAAGCTCGGTATTTCATTGTGCTATGCCTCCGTATACACAGTGGCCTGAAAAATTCCCTCAGTTGACAACAGGGATTCTTGAAGGCGTGAAACAAGCAGGTTGCAGATTGATCTATGGTGACAATCTATATGGATATGGCGACACAAAAGGATCTCCAATTAACGAGCAGCTTCCGTATAAGGCAACAGGTCACAAAGGAAGAGTAAGAGCATCAATGGCTGAAATGCTCTTAAAAGAAAAAAACATAGAAGTAGTTATAGGGAGAGGCTCTGACTTTTTTGGGCCTTTAGTTACCAATGCTAATTTGGGTGAAATGTTTTTCAAGGCTGCTTTATCGAGCAAGACAGCAAATTTATTGGGCAATATAGATTTACCGCACACCTACACCTACATTAAGGATTTTGCTAAGGCATTAGTCAATCTAAGTGAACAAGATGAAGCATTTGGTCAAGTTTGGCATGTTCCAAGTGCTCCGACAGTCACAACTCGAGAATGGGTAGCAATTGCTGAGGAGCTAATGACTCAACCAATAAAAATACGAGCTTCTGGTAAATTGATGGTTTCGTTTTTGGGATTATTCAATCCAATGTTAAAGGAAATGAAAGAGATGATGTATGAGTGGGATCATCCGTACATAGTTGAGCATAAAAAATACGAAGAAAAATTTGGGAACGATAGTACTCCACACAATATAGCAATAAAGGAAACTATCGAATGGTATCGGGAAAGGGTTGTATAAAAAGCATATAACAAGGCAAATGCACTCGGACAGCAAAAAGCGCCGCTCGTTCCTCACTCTGCTTTTTGCCGCCGGTGATTTGCGACGTTAGCCTAATAAAAATTATACGAAGATGAGTTTAACTATGAGAAAACTTGTTGATTTTATACAAAGTGTAGCGACAGGTTAGGCGGTACTTGGGTTCTTTATTCCCGCCATGGTGGTCTACTCTATAATGTTGTTGTATACGATTCCTCAGGTTGTGGCCCACGCGCCAGGAATGAGGTATTTCAAGCGGGTCGGACCAAGGCAAGCTCCTGAAATTACAGTCAATAATACGTATTTTACTCCCTTAAAATAACTTATAGGCCAATTTTTGGGGATAAAAATAGACTTATAATAATTAATATCGGAGGGGGAAGATTTTATGCCAAGAGCAAATCGTTATTATATGCGAGGTAACATTTGGCATATAACGCATCGGTGTCACAAGCAGGAGTTTTTACTGAAGTTTGCTCAAACCCGTCAAAGGT
>LLYT01000006.1 GCA_002049545.1 Deltaproteobacteria bacterium tcs-42
CTTCTCCCGCCCGCCTCACGACGTAGCGAGTTACTTACCTCCGGCAACCCCGTTCGATGGGTGCGACGGGGAGGTGCTACCCGGAGTGATAATCCTGATGTTGGCCTCCTATGTCTCTCACGGTTACACAGGGACGGACTGTCACCGTCACTGAGGGAAACGGGCTGCGAGTCGCCCGTTACATCGAAACAATAACAACGATTCAACCAGGAGCCTCCCTTCCAGGGAGGCTCTTTTCTGGCAATAGCCATTGCCATACCTGCCAATTCCGATAAAATATATATATGCTTTATAACTCAGTGAGACGATGCTGCGATGAAAAGTAAAATCGCAGCAGTCCACAGATCTACCAACATCCCCCTCATCCACCCCTTCGGGGCAGCTTTTCCCCAAGGGAGAAGGGAGCGCCTGAAAAGTGCATAGGCTTGAACGAGCGTACCGGAACAATCAGACTGTCGAGAAAAACAACGCAGGAATCTTTGATGAAATACAATTTTGATTTTACACATATGCCCGATTTCGTTTTAGTCAAAACAGGTGAATTTGCCGTTGTCGAGGACTTTTATAAGCTGCTGAAAGACTTGCTCGCTTCGCCCAAGTGGGTCAAGGGAACTCCTCAGATTATCGACCATCAGTATCTTGACCTGAGAAAAATGACCTTTCAGGAGGTCAAAATGATCCAATCAATTGTTGAATTTAATGCTGATAAATTGGGCGGAGGCAAATGTGCCTTTGTCATTCAAGGAAACAACAAAACCTTGGCAGCTGAATTGACCAATCACTCGGGTAGAGAATCAACCTCGGTGATTAAATTTTTTTCCGATCTTGCTGCGGCAAAAGAGTGGCTAGCGCTTTAGTTGTGCCCACCCGTCAGTGACAGTTCCCCATCCTTATGAACACCTATTTTCGGCAACACCCCGCCAACATCAAGAAGAGCCTCCAAAGTAAAAGCAAATCTATCTCGTGGTTGATTCATCAGATCGGTAAACAAACTGAGAGTGCTGAATAAATCAGGACTGACCTGGAGTAAAACCTCCCCTTCGCCATACGCCTCAATCACTGGCAGCTGATTGGAAACACCGCTAAGAATTCGATAACCCTCGAGTTCGACATGGTAAGAAAGTCCCTGCAGCTTGAGAGCGATTCGATTCGGATTAGTGACGTGCAAACCGATTTCAAAGGTGGGAACAATACTGTGCCCGGGCAAAACCCTGAAGCTGGAAACATTGACAGTTGGTTCCTCAAAGTGGGGTAGCAGGGGGGCACAACCAACGCATAGAACAATCAGCACGAAAACAAATTTTTTAAACTTCAGCATAAGAAAACCTTTCACAGCAGCCGGGGTCCTGCAACCCTTAAAGGGTACTAGTAGATATAACCTTTACGCAACCGCACCTCCAGGCGACCGGCCAACCAGGAGCAGCTATAAGTTAAAAGGAAATAGAGGAGGGTCACGGTAATCCAGACTTCAAAGGTTAAATAAGTGGCCGCCATCAACTCCATTCCCTGGAAGGTCAGTTCCTGGATCGAGATAACCGAAACGATTGCCGAATCTTTAATGGTAGAAATTGCCTGCCCTGCCAATGGGGGAATCATCCGCTGAAAGGCCTGGGGCAGAACGACCTCATGGAGCAATTGCCAGCGCCGCATGCCTAATGCCCGTGCAGCTTCCCACTGTCCGGTTTCAATACTGTTGATTCCTGCCCGCACGATTTCACCGATGTAGGCCCCTTCAAACAGAGCCAGAGTCATAACTGCAGCGATAAACGCTTCCAACTGATCGGGCGGCGCAACCAATAACCGTGACCCTGTCTGCACCCACTCTGGAGCAACAGCAATCCATTCACCGATATTGAACAAAGGGAGAATCTGGTCACTGATAAAAAAGTAAAAAATAAAGACGAGAACCAGTGGTGGCAAGTTTCGCAGCAGAGTGACATAAGTACTTCCGACCAGTCGATTAAACAGGTGCAAGCTGGTACGCAGCAACCCGGCGATCAGGCCGATAGGTAACGCGAGCAGCAGACTCCAGAAACTCAGCCGAATTGTCGTCAGCAAACCGAGCAGTAACAGGTTTGGCACCCACCCCTCAACGGGGTCATGGCGCAACAGATACTGTGGGATAACCTGCCAGTTCCAGTGATATTCGAGACCGGCATTGATCCGGTACCCAAGATAAGCAAAGGCACAGATTAACAGTAACAATAATACCGTATCAAGTTGACCCCAGCGAGATCGGCGGCGTAACAACAAAAATTAACCCCTTTATTTGCAAATCACCCCCAGCCCCTCTTTGACAAAGGGGCAATAAGGGGAGACTTTTACAGAAGAACCAGCGGAGACAATTTTAACCGGACAGCTCCGACTGATCTTGTGCCAAGCAAATCACTGGACCTGACTTTTCCAATCCTGCGTGGTAAACCAGTAATCGTAGCGATCCTGCAACCAGCCATCGGCATTTTTCACCCGAATCCAGTTATTCAGAAAATTCAGGAAGTCGACATCCCCTTTACGAATCGCAAACCCGATGGGTTCCCGGGTAAAGGTTTTGCCTGCCAACGGCAAAAACAGTTTCCCGGAATATTTCAAAGCCTGAAATTCGGGAAATGGCTGTGATGAAACCATCGCGGCGGCGCGATTGTTAAGCACCTCCTGAAGTGCCTGCCCCTCATCGTCAAACAACCGCAGCCTGGCGTTCGGTAGCAACTTTTTTGCTGCCGTAGCAGCGGTTGTTCCAATCCGTGCCACAATCGTGACGTCAGATTTATTAAAGGCTTCAAGGTCGTCGCTTCCGGCAGCAAGCTTGTTATTTGCGACAATTGACATGCCCGAAAACTCATAGGGATCGCTGAAGTTGACCTTAAGGTTTCGCCCCGGGGTAATGCCCATTCCACCGATAATAATATCAAACTTGCCAGTCAGCAGAGCCGGGATGATCCCGGACCACTTGGTCGGGATAAAGACCGCTTCAACTCCCATATCTTCAGCCAACTGCTTGGCCACTTCAATTTCATACCCGGTGTAATCACCTTGTTTATCTTTCATCGCCCAGGGGACAAAAGTTGAAAATCCGATTCGCAGTTTGTGCTTCGAAATCACCTGTTCGAGAGTCCCGGCTCTGACCAGATCCTGGCGCGCATCTCCCGCCCAAAGGGGAACTGCCAGAATGGTCAATACCAGCAACAACGCTAAAGCAAGCTGCTTTTTCATAATTTTTCTCCTATCAGATTGATATTAGTTCACTTGATTTGCAAGTCGATATTCCAGATATCTTACCAGAATTGACAGGATCATGGTGACACCCAGATAGATGAGGGCGACGACAAACCAGATCTCAAAAGTCAAAAAGGTTTCAGCAATGATCTGCTGCCCCTGCATGGTCAAATCATAGATCGCAATCGTAGAAACTAAGGCAGAATCCTTAACCAGTGAAATCCCCTGACTGGTCAAGGGGGGGATCATCTGATGCAGGGCCTGGGGGAGAACAATATAACGATAAGTCTGACCGTTTGACATCCCCAAAGAAGCTGACGCCTCCAATTGACCGGCCGGGATTGCTAAGATTCCAGCACGAATAATTTCTGCAGCATAGGCCCCCTCAAACAAACTAAGAGCGACAACGGCCGACGTAAATCGATCCAGATCAAGGATTGGCGCAATGACAAAGTAAATGATAAAAATCTGGATGAGGAGCGGGGTATTCCGGATCAGCTCAAGATAGAGCCACGAAATTCCCCGCGCCATGGGGCTTGTTGACAAACGCATCAACGCAGCAACCAGCCCGATGGTCATTGCCAGGAAAAGACTGACCAGAGTTATCCCCAGCGTCAGCCACAAACCTTGCAGCAGTGGCCCGAACTGCCAGCCATCGGTCGAACTTTTGATCAGGTAGCGTGGAACCCTGCTCCACTGCCATTGATAGCCAAGACCTTCTGCTCCCTCCATCAGGGCGCAATAACAGCCCAACAGAAGCAGCAGAAAAGCGGCTGTCTGAAGCAGGTGAGTCAAGCGTATTTGTTTTATTGAGCGGAGGAAAATCTGCTTAACTCCAGGGAACTACAACATAAAATCTGGTTTTTGTTTTGCGAAATATTTTTGATGATATTCTTCTGCCCGCCAGAATGGCTCTGCCGGGGTGATTTCAGTCACAATTGGAACGGCATATACTCCCGAAGCATTACATGCGAGCGCAGATTTTTCTGCTTGCTGGCGCTGCTCGTCACTATGATAAAAAATTTCGCTGCGATACTGGGTGCCATGATCGACCCCCTGAAAATTCAAACTGGTTGGATTATGGATGCTCCAGAATTGTTCAACTAATTGCTGATAACTGACAACCGCCGGATCAAAAGTGATATCAACCACCTCAGCGTGACCCGTCTTTCCGGTACAAACCATTTCATAGGTTGGATTTTCTGTCGTTCCCCCCATGTAACCAACCGTTGTCTCAACCACTCCATTCAGGGTTCTGAAAGCTTCCTCAACCCCCCAGAAACACCCACCAGCAAAGGTTGCTCTTGCCATGATTCACTCCACCTTGATAGTCATTGTCCAATGCAAAAAACACTGGTAACACGTTTACATCAGCTGAAAAGCCAGAATATTGATAAACCCGATCAGGAACCCGAGCAACGCCCCGAACAAGTTGATATATTTGAACTGCTCCCTCATCACCCCCATCAATAAATCTTCCACCTGCAAGAGATCAAGGCTATTCACTTTTTCTTCGACCATGCGCCGTACATTGAGGGTCTCAACCAATCGGGGAGCTTCTTTTTTCAACATCTCTTCAATCAGTTGGCAGGTTCCAGCTTCCAGTTCCCGACGCAGATCACCGGGCATTCGGGCAGATAAGTGTCCGAGCGGTTTATGGTAAAGCCACTCATTGCTTTGTTCAACCAGAACAGTTTCCAACGCGCCCCGTGCTTGAGGCGAACGAATCACCTCCAACAATTTAGCGGCTAATCGTTCCCGACCAATCTCCAAACCATTTTCCGGCAATGCCCGACTCAACAGTTCCGCAAAGGGGCGATCTTTAAGACGATCAACAGCACCTTCTGTCAGAATAAGGGCCGTATCGACCGTTTTACGAGACTGAACGGTACTAACCACCTGCTCCTTGAGAAACTGGCGAACTCCTTCAATTTTTTCATAGGGCATTTTTTCTACATAGCTGGCCAGGGAACGATCCAGCAAGCTATCGGCACGTTCACGCAACAGCGTGGCCAGTTGTTGTTGGGTCTTCTCATCTTTGAGCCAGTCGGCAATTTCATCCCCTGCCTTGTCAAGAAATCCGGGAATTTTATCGTAGATTTTATTCAGATCCATAAACCCGCTGAGGAGGCCGGCCAATCCGCCGAGAGAATCGAGGAATGAATCGATGGCCTGTTTCCCTTTTTTGACCATCCGATCACGAAATGTCGGGTCGTAAAGCATCCCGCCAAACTTTTCGATCAGGGGGGGCATCTCCTTTTCTAACTGTGTCAGGAGCAACTCAACCAGATCGGCAGGCAGAAGCTCACGCAGCGGTAAATCGCTTGCCAGCACTTGCCCGGTTTTACGATCGACATAGTCTCCGACCATCCCGGCAGTTCGGGGTGACTGGAAAAACCTGCTGTATTTATCGTCCAGATGTTTTTGAGCTGCTTGATACTGTGCCGGAGTGAGGAAACTGGCAAGATCCCGCGATAGCAGCTGCTCAGTTTGGTGTCGCAGAGCGTCGTGAAATTTCCGTTCAAATTCTTCGCTCTGGAGATAGTCAAAAATCAGCTTGACGATTTTCGCCTGAAAAAGGCTGATAACCTCACGAAAGCGTGGTCTTAAATGGCTGGGGACCAACGATTCCAACGAGCCAAGCTCGCGGTCGAGAAAAGTTCCCAGTTTGTCGGTCACAGTGAATCGCAATTCCCGCTGGATCGAATCTTTGGCAAAAGCCTGCCCAACATCATCGGCAGTCAGGAGATGTTCACCAACCATTTCGCCCATTTTAATGGCCAGCTCGCCCCGTTTTGCCGGGATAATTCCTGGCGTCAGTGGGATCCTGATTCCGAGAATCCGCCAGGCGCGTAACGGCCGGAACAACATCCGAATAGCGATGTAGTTGGTCACATAGCCGATCACCCCCCCAAGGAGTGGCGGAATGAGATATGGGAGATATTGCTGATAATTCATTATGGTGATGATACCTTATTTTCTACCAAATCAATTTTAACGCAGAGGCGGAGAGATGCAGAGGAAAATCAAAATCATTTTTAAGGTTTCAAAACCAAAAAAGAACTTTGTGGTGACTTTGTCTCTATCTTTTATCTTTTCTCAGCAAACTCTCCACCTCTGCGGCTCTCCGTTAAATGTTTTTTTATTGATCCATGACGATATGGGAATGATCGCCGATATTCATCCGTCGCGGTGAACCAATCAGGTTGACCGAATCCCCCAACAACGAATGATCTAGGACCAGTTGATTGACAATATTGTCGGTGTTGATAATTGAATCGGTAATAACACTGCTCTCAATCACACTTCCTGCCGCAACAGAGACGTTCGGCCCGATAATCGAGTTTCTGATCACAGCTCCATATCCAATATGGACTGGCTCAATCAATACACTCTCCTGCACATCGCCATGGACATGGTGCCGCCCTTTGAGGAGAAAACGGTTCGTTTCCAGCAGGGTTTCGGGCTTACCGCAATCAAGCCATGCATCAATTTCCGGTGCTTTGAATTTGTGTCCGGCAGCGATCATCCGCATAAAGACAGAGGGGAGGTAATATTCACCCTTGACCGTCTCCCCGGCAGCAACGGTTGCTTCAATGGCACCAATAAACCCCGCACCGTCTTTGAGGTAATAGAGACCCACCTGAGCGAGTCGGGAAATGGGAGTTTCGGGCTTTTCCACCATATCGACAATCGTGTCACCCTCGAGTACATTCACGCCAAAACGTTGGTAGTCTTCAACCTCTTTCGAATAGATCAAACCATCAGCATTGTCGCAAAGGGCAGGGATCGCAGTCAGATCGGTCACAAAAATCGTATCATTAAAGACAACCAGTAAATCGTCACCGCTTTGAACTGAAGGGGCTGCCAGAGCAACAGCATGAGCCGGGCCAAGGCGCTCCTTCTGCACATAGTAGCTGCATTTCAATGCGGGGAATGTCTGCCTCATAAAGTCGGAGATCTGTTGACCATTTTCGTCGATAATAAAAATATATTCTTCAACATCAACAGTTTGCAGACGCTCGACGATATGCTCAAGAACCGTTTTCCCCGCGACATTAACCAGAGACTTAGCTTTTGTGTGGGTATGGGGGCGCAGGCGTGTCCCTTTACCCGCAACTGGCAGGATAGCTTTCATGTTCCCTCCTCTAATTGGTTATTAAAACAAAAACAACAGCTGGTCATCAGCTTAATCTTGTACCGAATCCCGAGTCGCATACTTTGCCTTCAGCCCCGCAAAAGCCGGATGCTTATACAGTGACCCGAGCAGGTAGTCTGCAGCAAGGCCGTTAACAATACCACTTATCAAGGCAAACAGCAGAAAAAATGGCAGTAACATCCAGATAGACGGATGACGAATCACAATCAGCCAGGCAATCAGCAACTGTCCGGTCACGTGCCCTAAAGCACCCAGCACCGAAACCCCGACCGGGCCAATTTTGGTCTGCCAGAGCTTGTAACCCGAACTCATAAGAAGATTCGCAGCAAACCCTCCCCCCAGAGAGAGGAGAAAGCCTGGTGAAAACAAACTTCCGAGGAGCAAACTACCGATCAGGATTCTGGAGATACTGACAATCCAGAGAGCCTGGATACCATAGCTGAAGAGGGCTGCCAGGGCGAGAATATTTGCCAGTCCGATTCGAAACCAGGGCAGTGGATTCGGCAATAATACTTCAACCGTATGTAATGCGACAGCCAGAGCGACAAATAAAGCCAGAAAAACCCTGCGCCGCACCTGTTCCAGCTCCAGAGGATCAACGACTGATGAAGTCATATTCGGCATCCTCCCCGTCGCTGTTTCCCTCGATTGTAATCACCAACTGATTGGGCACACAGGCCAGCAGATCCCCGCTATAGCGTGCTTCCCCCATGCCGATACAAATTTTCTGGGAACAGGGAGAACTGATAATCCGTGCCGCCCCATTTTCGATCTGCAAAATCGTTATCCCCAGGGGACCATCCAATTCCACCCGTTGATCTTTATCCAGAGAGGCAACAAACACAATCCGGTCATCGGAGCTGACAACGACACGGGCTCCCGCATTCTGCCTCAGCGGTAATAGAAAAGAGAGGGCAACAAGAACGGCGACAACCACCAGCAGCTTACGATCAAAAGGGGTTAATCGTTCTACCCAACCAATAACCTTCATCGATCAACCATCATATGACGCGCTTGCAAAAATGTTAACAAATTACGGGACGATCCCGAATGGCGCGAGTTTAAGCACTTTGCAGTCAACTCGGGACTGTCCCCGGCCTCATCGGGGGCTGTCCCAGATGTTTACGGGTTCACGGACATACGCCGGTTTAAACCGCAAAAGCCGGGGACAGCCCCCATGCGGGGACAGTCCCGGTTTTGCTGATGCATGACACGACACTAGATGAACAATATAGACGCCATCAATTCTCGACGATCTCACCTATCAGATCATATTCAGAGGAGTCGGTCACCCGTAGCTGAACATATTCACCGACATCGGCGTGCCCCGAAGTAATCAGATATTGTCCATCGATATCGGGAGCCTGTCTGCCACTGCGCCCCTTCAACAATAGATCGGTTTCTTCACTGTAGCCTTCTACCAGAACCTGCTCGGTGCGGCCGACCAGAGAGCGATTTTTGTTGAAAGAGACGCGCGCTTGAGCTTTCATCAGTTTTTTCAACCGACTTTTTTTCGTCCGTGCCGGAACCTGGTCGGGTAATTTTGCCGCTACAGTCCCCTCTTCACGGGAATAATGGAAAACTCCAACCCGTTCAAAATGACCTTCCTCAACAAACTTAAGGAGTTTGTCAAACTGTTCACGGGTTTCACCGGGAAAGCCGACAATAAAAGATGTTCGCAAAGTCAAATCGGGGATTCGGTCACGCAGGCGCTGCAATAAATCGCGGCTTTGTTGCTCATTGAGATGACGGTTCATCTGCGTCAGAATCTGATCATCAATATGTTGCAGCGGCAAATCTAAATACTTGCAAATCTTCTCTTGTGTCGCAATCAACTCAATCAATTCAGCCGAAATTCCGTCTGGATAAGCATAAAGAAGTCGAATCCAGACAACTCCATCAACTTTAACCAGCTCTTTTAACAATTTTTCCAGCGTTGCCCCATCGTTACGATCAGCCCCATAATCGGTAATATCCTGAGCGATCAGAACAATTTCGGTCACCCCCTGCCCGACCAGATTGTGAACTTCCTCGACCACTGATGCCATACTGCGTGAACGCAATTTCCCACGCAGCTGAGGGATGACACAATAGGAACAATGGTTAGAACAACCCTCGGCAATTTTTACATAACTGCTGTAAGTCGGGGACGAATTAACCCGGGGCGTTTCGTGATCATAGAGATAATCGGGGGCGCCGATTTTAAGGGCGGGGACCGAATCTTGTAACTGCTGCTCTATCAACTCAACAATTTGTGCCCCTTCAGAGGTACCGATAAACAGATCAACTTCGGGTAACTGTTCTTGCAAAACATCCTGATAACGTTGCGGCAGGCAACCGGCAACGACCAGCAGTTGACAATTCCCCTGTTCTTTGTAATCACTCACTTCCAGAATCGTATCGATCGACTCCTCCTTGGCATCGTTAATAAAAGCACAGGTATTGACAATAATGATATCGGCCTGACTTTCATCAAGAACAATCTCATAACGATCCAACGGTAGATGGCCGAGCATGACCTCTGAATCAACCAGATTTTTCGGGCAACCAAGGCTGACCAAACTCACTTTTAATTTATCCACAATTTCATTTCCCGATTAGCACGCAACTTCGGTTAATCTCATCCCCTTGAGAGCGGTGGCGACAAACCCGATGAGGAAGAACCCCCTAAGAGCGTATATTTTCAAATTGAAGTTCAATATCCAGATCTTTCCCTTTTAACAATTGCATCACCTCTTGCAGATCATCAATTTTCTTGCCGGTCACTCGAACCTGATCTTCCATAATCTGTGCCTGAACTTTCAGCTTGGTCCCTTTGATCAGCTTGACGATCTCCTTGCCCTTTTCTTTACTGATCCCCTGGATAATAGTCGCCTTGACCCGCACTGCACCGGCCGACGCCGACTCTTCCTTACCGTAATTGAAACATTTGGGAGACACTTTACGACGCACCAATTTAGCAATCAGGATATCTTTAATCGCCTGCAGCTTGTAATCATCGGCGGCCAGAATGATCAGATGCTCTTTATCCACGGTGACTTCATTGGTTGTCCCCTTAAAGTCATAGCGTTGAGAAATTTCTTTAACCGCCTGATTGACGGCATTATCGACTTCCTGAAAATCGACCTTTGAAACAATATCAAAACTCGGCATGTTTTTCTCCTTAATAACTTATATGGGTTTAACCTGCAGCTGTTAAAATGACTGAACCATTGCTCACTGAAACAATAAATCCTACAGAAACGAAGACTTATAACTCAAAACCGCCCCGCGATAAAAGCAGCGGAACGGTTTAAATTCCCGTTGTCAGGACAATTCATGGATTTCCCAAACGGTTAGAAACCCATCTGTTGGCCTGGGTCGACCAATTCGACCCCTTCCGGGCGGTCGAAAATGAATAATTGCTCTGCAAGGTTTTGATTCACCTGCACATCGTGAAACTCAATGGCGGTACGGTTGCCGTTTGGATCGATCACAAGAGTTGATAAAATTGGGAAACCCTGGCCCGTTTTGCCCTTTTTGAGCCAGAAACTGACGGCCTCCTCATCGACAACAACTTCAATTTGCTGAATTAACTGCGATCCCTTGCGGGGTTTCAATTGCAGCAGGTAGCCACCACCTGCAACTCTTCGCGGAGAACCCCAGCTGATCGCAAAATCTCGCGAAAGGTTCCCGAGGCCACTGAGAAAAGTCACCGGATTTTCCCCTTGCTGCGCATTGACCCGGCTTATATCACTCTCTATAACCTGACGGTTTTCGGGAATATAAACCCACATCGTTTGGCCATCCGAAATGACCTCCTGAATAGTGGGTTGCTGGTATTCCCAACGAAAACTCGCCCGTGATGATTCATCCCCGGATGCCGTGATAAATTTGAACCTGACAGTCCCTTCCCCATGTTGGGTCCGGTCAATTGAAGCGATATGCGATTCCTGGAAAAAGTCGGCACTAAAATCCCGAATCCGTTCAGAACTGACAGTTTGAGCCTTGAACGGGGTTTCTAATGCGGTAATAACAGCATTCAATTCAACCTCTGCAGCTCCGCCGACAAACGGGGTAAACAGCAACAGAAACAGGCTAACAACCAGCCCTTTTAACATGGCACACCTTCTCCTTTGATTGGGAACTTCAATGGATATTTCCAGCAGATTACAACAAGTGGGGATTGCATTGCACCTATCAACTGCAATAATGGCTATGATAAAAAATTCGTAACTATTCACCACCAGGGGCTTGTGGTACCCATGGAAAGGGCGTCTGTCGCCACCGACGGCGACAGTCGAACGGCCATGCACGGCGCAAAGTGCCCCTTGGAATGGGTGCCTCAAGGCATTGCTGAACAGTTAAAAAATTCTCAGGTCACCCCCGGCAGGGAAGCAGCAAGTCTCTTCTATTTCTCCCTGCGGCGCTCAAACAACGATTGCAGATCAAGGAGAAAAACGATTTCACCATCCCCCAGAATTGTTCCACCACTACAACCACGAATCTGATCAAAAGGGGCGGGCAAGCGCTGGACAAAGACTTCCCGCTGGCCAACCAGCCGATCAACCACCAACCCGACTTTACGCCCCATCAACTCGGTAATCACCAGTGGAATAGGATCAAGAGGAGCTCCTTGTGGTAATTTGAGAATTTTCCGTAACGACAACATCGGCAGCATCTCATCCTGATAATGGACCATCAGTTGCTTACCACTACTTTGAACTTCATCGGGAGCAATTTCAACTGATTGCACAACCCGGGTAATGGGCATTGCCATCCTGGTTCCATCACACTCGACAATCAGAACCCGGATGATTGCCAGAGACAGCGGCAACTTCAGGGTGATTTTGGTACCTTCTCCCGGGATTGAATCGATCAGCAAAATTCCACCAACCTGCTCGACTGCCGTCTTGACGACATCCATGCCAACGCCACGACCCGAAGTTTCACCCATCCCCGTGGCGGTAGAAAAGCCGGGTTGGCAGATCAGTTGAAACAGATCATAGTCACGAATAGTTTTGGCCTGGACCGCATTCAGCAACCCTTTTTCCAGCGCCTGCTGACGAATTTTCTCGGCATCCATGCCACGGCCATCATCGGCAACCTGTACCAGAACCTGAGCGCGCTCCCGCCAGGCTTTGACCGATATGGTGCCGCTCTGCTCAATCCCATGGTCGACGGCATTGCGAACCATATGAACAAGGGGGGCCGTCAGTTCCTCGACAATCGCTCGATCGAGCTCAATATCGGCCCCGTCCACCTGAAATATAATTTCTTTGCCATGCCTCCGGGAAAGGTCGTGAACGGTTCGCGATAACCGCCCGGCCAAACCTTCCAGAGAAACCATCCGTACCTGTAAAACTTGATGATGGAGATTTTTTACCAGTCGGGCCAACTGCCCAATCCCGTCTTCCAGCTCTTTCCAGTTACGCTCCTTAAGGATATTTTGTAACTGATTGCGGTTGGTGATCAGCTCTCCGGTCAGGTTGATAAAATGGTCAAGCAGCTCGGTACTGACCCGCACAGTTTTATCTTTGGTGCCCTTTTCAGGCCGTTTTGCTTTTTCCTTTTCTGCGTTATCAGGGAAAGAAACTTCTTGCAATTCAGTATACTTGAGCAGCTCCCGGTGGATCTCATCCTGCGCCATATCACTATCAAGACGCACCAGCAACTGATTGGAACAACCACCTTGCATGAGATCATCGGCAGAGGGTGTCGATTCAAGAATTGTCCCGAAATCGGCCAACCGCTTTAATAGCACCAGAAAGCGGGCTTCCGGGGCCGCAACCGTCTCGCGTAAACGCAACTCAATGAGCTGACCGCATCCGTTCACTGCCAGATCGACCGATTTTTCCCCTTCGCCAGTGTCCACTTCTGCTTCTATTGTTTTTGGCAGCGTTGCAATAAAACTCTCAACACTCCGCTCCGGTTGCTCATTGCGGATATCGTCCAACAACAGTTCGAGCACATCGGCGGCATCGAGCAGCCGGTCAATCTCAACACCACTGATGCGGCCAAGCTGGCGGCAATCATCGAGACGATCTTCCAGATGATGTGCCAGCTTCGCCATCTGATGATGTTCCATGGTTGCTGCCATCCCCTTTATCGAATGGGCTTCACGAAACAAAGCATCGATGCCTTCCCGATCTTCCGGGTCAGAATCAAGTTGAACCAGAATATCAACCATCTTCTGCAGATGTTCAGCCGCTTCGGTGAGAAACATTTCTTTGAATTTAGAAGCAGCCATTAATATTGACCTGCACGAATCATCATTATCATAGGGTCCACTCGTATAAGATCAGCGTTGTTCAAGCATCGCTATTTCGCAATCAGACGCTCAACCACCTCAAGGACTTGAGCACTTTGAAACGGTTTGACAATAAAATCTTTTGCCCCGGCGTTAATCGCTTCTAAAATCAGATTTTTCTGCCCCAGAGCACTGCAAACAACAATCCGGGCGTCAGGATCATTGTTCAGGATCTTTTTCAGCGCATCAATTCCCCCCAGTCCCGGCATCACAATATCCATGCTCACCAAATCGGGGAGATGGGTATGATACTCGGTAATCGCCTGCTCACCATTTTCGGCTTCGGCAACAATCTGCCAACCTGCCTCGACAAAAATATCACGCAGCATGGTGCGCATAAACAGAGCATCATCGACGATCAATACGCGCTTTGACAATTCAGCCTCCCCCTTGATTACAGAGTGATTCCAGGTTGACCTGTAATTGGTCAAGATCAAACAAACTGACCATTTCTCCCCCCCAGTTGATCACTTCATGAATATATTTTCGCTCTGCGTCATCGTCGATCTGACTGGTCTGATTAATTTCAACGCTGATGATAGCTCGAACCTGATCCACCCCCAGCGCAACGGGACCCCGCCGATTGACCAGAACTATCAAGCGTTGCCCCATCTTGCCTGTGGGAAAACCCAGCAGCCGTGCCAAATCAAGCACCGGAACAATCCGCCCATGAAACCCGATAGCTCCCGCGACAACGTTGGGTGAGCCGGGGAAAGGATGGATCATCTGATCTTCGACAACTTCCTGGACCTCAACCAGCTCCAGAGCATAGGTTTCATAGCCAACCTTGAATGGCAGCAGTTGCTTCATTGTTGCTCTTGCTCCGGATTGACACCAAGGTTGAAACGGCTGACCGAAGTCAAAAGCTCCTCTGCCAGATGAGAGAGGCGCTGTGAAGCAAAGGTCATCTCTTCCATTGAGGCCGTCTGCTCCTCTGTTGCAGCGGAGACCTCTTCGGTCGAGGCAGCATTGTCCTCAGCAACCCGGGCGATCTCTTCAATAGCAGAAACGATTGACTGGGCACCGGAGCTCTGTTTTTCGGTCAGATCACGAATGGCGACCGATTTGACCTGTGCCGCTTCGGCCTTATCGATAATTTCCTTGAAGGCATTATTCGTGATATCGACAGCTTCCCGCCCTGCATCAATCGATTTAACACTCTCTGCCATCGACAACTGAACTTTCAGACTCTGGTCGCGGGTTTGCTCAATCATGCGGGTAATCTCACCCGCCGAGACACTGGTACTGTCGGCCAATTTACTGACCTCTTCGGCAACAACCGCAAAACCATGACCGTACTCTCCCGCCCGTGCCGCTTCGATCGTCGCATTCAGAGCCAGCAGGTTGGTTTTCTGGGCAATCCCGGTAATCACGTCAATAATCGCCCCGATTTTTTGCACCTGCTCACTGAATGAGACGAACATCTCACCGTTTTCTTCGATTTGGCTGAGGACCTGTTTCAAATTTGCCAGAGCGGTCGCTGTCATCCCCTCACCTTGACGAGCTGACAGGGTGGTTTCTTCTGCCGATAAAGAAAGATTGTTGGCTGACGACGCAATCAGATCTATCTGTTCCGCCATCTCCCGAATCACCTTGGAGGCACGCTCAACCATCTCAGCTTGAGTTTCTGCTCCCCGACTGATCTGTTCAATTGATCCTGCAACTTCATGAGCGGTTGCGGTCATCTCTTCAGCAGTTGTCGCCTGAGACAGGGAGAGTTCATTCACATTGAGAGAGCTGGTCCGAATCTGTCCAACCAGATTACGCAAACTGCCCACCACCAGATTCAGAGAGTTGGAAAGGTCTTCAGTTTCATCGGAAAAGAGCCCTTTGCGCAGACGAACCTTACGACTCAGATCGCCATTGCTCAGCCGCTCTGCCCCTTCATTTAATATCTTGAAATTTGCCGTGAAGGCTTTGGAGAAAATCCAGCCAAAAATCAGCCCAACCAACAGAGCACCGACAATTGTAATCCATTGATGCGTCCACTCGGGAATCTCCATTTGTGCCACCAGCAGGTTCAGCAGAACCACCGAAGCGACAACCACAATAAACCCGACGACAAATTTGTAACTGATCTCAATACGCATTTTCTTCTCCTTCCGCTCAACCTTTCTCCATCAGGGAGAAAGTGCCCCCAGGCCAGATGAGGGAGAAACAACCAATGGTGCTGGTTCAAATCATCTTGCAGTCATCCCGGGACTGTCCCCAGCTCCACCGGGGGCGGTCCCAAGAGTACACGAGCCATGAAACTGCGGCGGTTTGTACCGCAAATACCTGGAGCAGTCCCGGATTTGCTGACAGCGACCGTTAAACCCGCCGATAGATCCTCTCGGCCGGATCAATACAAACAAACAGCTTTCGGCAGGCCAGAGCCATCGTTTCGGCTCTTCCCAGAACCAGATAGCCCCCTGGCAATAAAGCAGCAGCCAGAATTTCCATGATCTGCTGTTGCTGCTCGCGCGAAAAATAAATGAGCAGGTTGCGACACAACACCAGATTCGCCCGATAAAAAGGTTGATCGGTCAGAATATCATGGCGAAAAAACTGGACTCGCTCCCGAATCTCATCAACCAGCTGATATTGCTGGCCATCGTCACAAAAGAAATCGGCAAGCATCGCATTCGGAACACCCTCGACTCGTTCAGGGGGGAAAATCCCACGCTTGGCCCGGGTTAAAGCCTCCGGACTCAGGTCCGTTGCGACAATCGACAGCAAATCTCCTTTGCGTTGCTGCTTTTGGCAGAGCAAGGCGAGAGAATAGGGCTCTTCACCATTGGCACAGCCGACACTCCAGATTCTGAATTTGCTGTTGTTACGGCGCGAGGTTTCGAGCAGTTCAGGTAATATTCGCTTTTCCAGGACCTGAAAAACACTCTCATTGCGAAAAAATTGCGACACATGAATACTTAAAGCGGCCAGAAGCCGTTCCTGCTCACCAATATCGTCCCGCAACAAATCGATATAAGCGACGGGGTCGCTATAGCCAACCAACCTGATTCGTGCTGCCAGACGCCGCTTGATACATAAAACCTTGTAACCAGCCAAATCGAAGTTCTGATTTTCCCGCAAGATTGCAGCGATCTGCTGGTAAAGCGTATCGTGCAGATCACTCCCGACAAATGGAGCCTGATTCTGCCTCATCGCCTCTTCTGAAGGTTCAACGACCTGACACATGTCGGCACCAGTTGCGGTCAAATCTCCATCGATGTCAGACAAAATGGTCGAACCCGCTGCGCTGGCATTGATAGAATTCTCCATTGGTCCGCCGGATACGCAGTCCCGGCTCCTGACCGACAACCCCGATTTGGGTCACGGTGTGCTCAGGATCAATTTGCCCGGCCAGTTCTTTCACGGGAGAAGTGAAAACCAGTTCATAATCTTCCCCTCCGGCAAGAGCCAGATCGATCAAACGCCGATCTTCGTCCAGGGCGGATCGAAACGATTCTGACAGGGGTAATTTGGCCAAATCAATATCGGCTCCAACATCGGACGCCGCCAGAATATGACCAAGATCGGCCAGCAAACCATCGGAAATATCGAGCATGGCTGTCGCCAACTGCCGCTGTGCTAGCTCCTCCCCCAGCGCAACCCGCGGACTGGGAGTATGAAAACGTTTGGCCAAAGCTTCATCCGGGTGCTGACCGTTGTGCAACAGCTTAAGGGCGAGAGCACTATCCCCCAGAGATCCGGAAACATAGATAGCATCACCATAGCTGGCGCCGTGACGACAAACCGCTTCACCCGTTGCAACACCCCCCTGAACCGTGACCGAAATCATCAGCGGCCCTGGCGACGCACAGCTATCACCACCGGCGAGAGCGGCACCATGCAACCGGGTTTCGGTTAAAAATCCAGATATAAACGCTTCAATCTCACTATCATTGATCTGTTTTGGTCGCCCAATCCCCAAAAAAAGGGATTGCGGCCTTCCCCCCATCGCAGCTATATCGCTGATATTGACAGCTGCCGATTTACGCCCCAGATCAAACAGGCTGGTCCATTCCCGTCTGAAGTGGATTCCTTCGATCAGCAGATCGGTGCTGGTCAACAGATCCTGACCGGCCAGCTGAGGCTGGATAGAACAATCATCGCCGATCCCCAGCGAAAGATGGTCGCCATGACCTGCCTGCTGCTGAATCCAGCGGATCAGCTCAAACTCTTCTCTGATTGCAGTTTTATCTATCGACATGATATTCACCACAGATTAATTTTTACCAGCTAATTATTATTTTTCTTTCACTTTATGTCAAGCAAAGCTGCTCGTCTAACAAAAAAAAGAGCCTTCAACGTCTGCTGAAAGCTCTTTTTTATTCAATCTGGATAAAAAAACTGACTAATTAAACTTTTGGACCTGCCTGGGTAAAATCAAAATCATCATTATCGGTCATATATTTTTTGAAATTCTCAATAAACATGCCTGCCAACTTATTGGCGGTTTGATCAAAAGCTCTCTTGTCGGGCCAGGAATTCCGTGGATTGAGAAGTTCTGTATCAACACCCTTGAGCTCTTTAGGAATGTTGAGCTTAAAGAAACGGGTCTGCTCAAATTCGCAATGATTGATGCTGCCGTCCAAAATTGCGTTGACGCAAGAACGGGTTGCTTTAATGCTCATCCGCTTGCCAACTCCGTAGCCACCACCGGCCCAGCCAGTATTGACCAGGTAAGCGTTGACGTTATACTTTTCCATTTTTTCACCCAGCAATTTTGCGTAAGCGGTGGGATGGAGCGGTAAAAAGGCTTCACCAAAACAGGCCGAAAAAGCTGCCTGTGGCTCTGTAATACCACGCTCAGTTCCCGCTACCTTGGCTGTGTAACCGGAGAGGAAGTAGTACATCGCCTGCTCTTTGGTTAACTTGGAGACTGGAGGCAGTACGCCGAAAGCATCACAGGTGAGGAAAATGATATTTTCGGGATGACCCGCCATCAGGGTTGGCTCATGGTTTTCGATATGTTCAATCGGGTATGAGACCCGGGTATTTTCGGTCTTGGAATTGTCGGAGAAATCAATGACCCCGTCTTGGTTGTAAACCACATTTTCGAGCAGGGCGTCACGTTTGATCGCGTTAAAAATCTCTGGCTCACTTTCGGCAGACAGATCGATGGTTTTTGCATAACAGCCACCTTCAAAGTTGAAGATGCCATCATTGTCCCAACCGTGCTCGTCATCGCCAATCAATTTACGTCTGGAATCGGTTGAGAGGGTAGTTTTCCCCGTTCCCGATAAACCAAAGAACAAACAGACATCGCCATCCTTGCCAACGTTGGCACTACAGTGCATGGAGAGAATTTTCTCCAGCGGCATCCAGTAGTTCATCATGGTGAAGATCCCTTTTTTCATCTCACCGCCGTACCAGGAACCACCGATAATCGCGACATTTTTCTCGATGTTGAAAATAACAAAAACATCAGAGTGCAGGCCGTGCTTTTCCCAGTCGATATTGGTGGTTCCGGCAGCATTATAAACGGTAAAATCGGGGGTAAACCCTTCCAGTTGAGCTTCGTCAGGGCGGATAAACATATTCTTGATAAAATGGGACTGCCAGGCGATTTCGGTCACAAAGCGGACTTTACGGGTCGTTTTTGGATTAGCACCACTAAAGCCATCTGAGACATAGACATCTTTTCCAGAGAGGTAGTCAATCACCTGTGCATGAAGCTCGTTAAAAATGTCTTCACTTACCGGCTGGTTGATATTACCCCAGGCGATATTATCCCGTGATGGTTGCTGCCTTACAAAATACTTATCCTTGGGAGAACGGCCGGTAAATTTACCGGTATCGACCATCATGGTTCCATTGGATGAAAGGGCCCCCTCGTTGTTTTTAGTTTCATGCTCAAACAGCTCATCATAACTGAGATTATGATAAACCTTGCCGACACTTTTCAGTCCTAATCCCGCTGCGGTCACATCACTCATCTTCATTTCCCCGTTTCTGTTTGGTGTTTTTTTACCTGATAAATATAAAAACTTGACATTTAAAAATATATAGCGCCCATTTCGACCGTTAAACGGCCGAACTATAGCCCAAACATTGTTTTTAAACAACCTGTTACCCAGGAAAATATAACCTTTTTTTCTACTGAAAATGACTTAAACGCTGTACCTTTCATCACTCAAACAACAATGCTGCCATTGCAAGTTGGTATTTTTACATAATCAGATGTTATAGTTAAACCAGTGCCATGTCATGCGTGAACTATCGTACTTTGCGGGCTATTGAGGCAAGGTTCGGGCGCAAATTTGCGCCATTCCACACATGGCGCACCACTATTATTTTTCACAAGGGGCAACGATGAAGGTTTTTGTCACCGGAGGAAGTGGATTTGTGGGGCGGCAAGTTATTCAGCAACTCCTTGCCGCAAATCATTCGGTTCGTGCTCTGGTAAGAACCGCCGATGCCCTTAAAGATATCAGTGGCATTGAGACGGTTTCCGGCGATACCACTGAACCGGCAACCTTAACTGAGCAACTCTCGGGCTGTGATGCGATAATCCATCTGGTTGGCATCATTCGGGAATTTCCCGGCAAAGGGGTGACTTTCAAAAAGTTGCACACCGAATCGACCCGAAATATACTGCGAGCGGCCGAAGAGCAGGGGATCAAACGCTACATCCAGATGAGCGCCAATGGAACCCGGGAGAGTGCCATCACCAACTACCACCGGACCAAATGGGAGGCAGAAGAGTTGGTGCGGCAATCAAATCTCGATTGGACGATCTTTCGCCCCTCGTTGATTTATGGCCCCGATGATCAATTTGTCAATATGTTGGCACAATTGATCAAAACCCTGCCCATCGTTCCTGTGATGGGAGATGGCCAATATCAACTGCAGCCTGTCCATGTTACGGATATTGCCGATGGTTTTGTCGCGGCATTGGACAAATCTGACACGATCAGTAAAACCTATCACTGTTGTGGGTTGGAACCCTTCAGTTATGATCAACTTCTCGATCTGATTGCTCAGGCACTGGGGCAGGTCGCAGGGGCACGAAAAATCCACCAGCCGCTCTGGTTGATGAAGCCGGTTGTTGCTGTGATGCAGACAATTCCACTATTTCCCATGACCAGCGGTCAACTGCAAATGCTTCTGGAAGGGAATGTTTGTGAGGATCATAGTTGGATAGATGACTTGGCTTTGAATCTGCACAAGTTTTCCAGCAGTATCAAGCTTTACCTGCAACCATAAAGCCCTCCGGAATAATCTGGAGGGCTTTGTCAGTTATCCTGAAACGACCGTTTGTGATTAAATATCAAGTTCTTCATGAAGCAATGTGTTACTGGCTGGCTCCCCACGTGAATGGGCCATGCTTTCCAGCAAGACATTTCCACCGATAGCGGCGGTCTTTTTTACCAGAGCTTCAGCAGTTTTACCGTCATGCTGACGGAACGCTGCGAGGAGCTTATCGTGCTCAGCAACAGAAATAGCCATCCGCCCTTCGACCGAAAGTGACGCCATCCGTAAACGGCTGAACTTCATGCCTAACTGCTGAATCAGATCGTACAATTTGCTGTTATCTGCAGCCTTGAGAAAGATATCGTGAAATTCATGATGAATTTTATAAAAGGCCTTCACGTCACCTGCACTCGCAAGCACCTTGAGTCGTTCGTTTATTGATTCAAGTTTTGCCAGTTCTTTTTCCGACAGATTTTGCGCCGCCAACTCGGCAGCATATCCTTCAAGAATACTCTTCACCGCATAATATTCCTGGACATCACGCTCCGAGAGAGCTGCCACAACAGCCCCTTTCCGCGGGATAACGGTCAAGAAACCTTCCGATTCCAGCTGACGAAAAGCTTCACGGATGGGGGTTCGACTGATACCAAAACGTTCTGCAAGTTCAGGTTCGGCCACCTTTTCTCCCGGCTTAAGGTCTCCCTTCAGAATAGCTTCGCGGATTGTTTCAAGAATTCTTTCCCGCAAAGTCTTATGACGCTCAATCTGTTTATTTTTCACAATAACAAGCCTCCCATTCAAAGTATATTTAATTGTATACTGTATACACTTGTTGTCAATCGTTATTTATCACCTCAACCATCATAAATTCTGTTTCTGCTTTGTTGTTTTTTCCCGGGGAGACAGATATCATCAATTTATGCATTCATCATCTCTCTATATTTATACTCCAGCTCACCTGCTCCCGGCACGGCTCCCCTTTTTGCTCAATCGAAAGCTACAGCCAGAAGTTGCTTGTCAGGAAGTTCTATTGGAGAAACT
Source organism: Deltaproteobacteria bacterium tcs-42 (assembly GCA_002049545.1). Lineage (GTDB taxonomy): Bacteria > Desulfobacterota > Desulfuromonadia > Desulfuromonadales > Geopsychrobacteraceae > Desulfuromusa. The sequence goes on from LLYT01000006.1 coordinate 21,882, forward strand.
CGACTATGAACAGCTTGGTGATTGTGCCACCCGGTTGCAAGAGCAAGGGCTCAGCACCACTTTACATGCCCCTTATGCCAATTTTAATCCCGGCAGCAGTAAAAAACGGCCCCGGCAAACCTCCCTTCAGATTACCGATCAATCATTACTGCTGGCAGAAAAACTCCGTGCCCGACGGATCGTTTTTCATCCCGGCTTGACTTACGGCGCGGATCGAAACGAGCTCGATCTCTGGCTGAAAAACAGCCTCAGTTTCTGGCCGGAGTTTCTGCAACGCGCCGCTGAATTTGACTGTACCCTCTGTATTGAGAATATTTACGAAACAACCCCTGATATTTTTGTCGACCTGCTCAGCGCAATCAATTCACCACAGATGGGGCACGTTTTTGATATTGGTCACTGGAATATATTTGCAACGGGAAAACTCATCAACTGGCTGAAAGCAACGGCCCCCTATCTGAAACATTTACACCTTCACGATAATCATGGTGAAAGCGATCAACACCTCCCCGTTGGTCACGGATATGTCCCTTTTTCAACCCTGTTTCAATGGTTAAAAAGCACCGCTAGTCACCCCACCATCACCCTGGAAAACCACACTCTGCCCGAGACAGAACAGTCTCTGAAAATTCTCCAACAACATTTCCCAGAGCTGGTCTGAAGTGCACTCACCAGGCAGATAACAAAAAAAGGCACCCCAATCAGAGGTGCCTTGCAAATATTTTTATATCAATATTGGTATTTATCAGCGGTTACCAGCGACCTGAATCCGAATCAGAGCCCTTTGCAGAGCAGCTTCCATCACTTTATATTTCTTGTCTTCGTGCGACAAAGTTTTAAGTGCGTCTTCGGCACGCCCCAGAGCTGCTTTGGCGCGGGCTAAATCAATATCATCCGCTTTTTCCGCAGTATCAACCAGAACAGTGACGGTATCATCTTCAACTTCCAGGTACCCCCAGTTGACCACTATATGAAAAACCTCATTACCGTTTTTATAGGTCAATTCGCCAACTTTTAACGTCGTCAATAAGGGAGTGTGCCCAGGTAACAAACCTAATTCACCAACAAACCCCGGAGCGGTGATTTCATCAACCTCGACCGAGAGAACCCGTTTATACGGGGTGACCATTTCAAGTGTGAGCTTATCAGCCATTGCGACTGTCCTTTACGTTTGAATCGTAGTCCTTCAGACCGATCAGGCTGCCATTTCCTTGGCTTTTTCAACCGCCTCTTCAATTGTTCCGACAAGATAGAATGCCTGCTCTGGCAGAGCATCGTGCTTGCCATCAAGAATTTCCTGGAACCCTTTGATGGTGTCCTTCAACTCAACATATTTACCCGGGGAACCGGTAAAGACCTCAGCAACATGGAATGGCTGGGACAAGAAACGTTGAATTTTTCGGGCACGGGCGACCACCAATTTATCATCCTCAGAAAGCTCATCCATACCAAGAATAGCAATAATATCCTGTAAATCCTTGTAACGCTGCAGAACAAACTGAACATCACGGGCGACCTTGTAGTGCTCTTCACCGATAACCTGGGGATCGAGAATCCGGCTGGTGGAGTCAAGCGGGTCAACCGCAGGGTAAATCCCAAGCTCAGCAATCTGACGCGAAAGAACTGTGGTCGCATCCAAGTGAGCAAATGCAGTGGCCGGAGCCGGGTCAGTCAAGTCATCGGCAGGGACATAGATCGCCTGAACCGAAGTGATGGACCCCTTATCGGTCGTGGTGATCCGTTCCTGCAGCTCGCCCATTTCGGTGCCGAGCGTCGGCTGGTAACCAACCGCCGAGGGAATGCGGCCGAGGAGCGCGGAGACCTCCATGCCTGCCTGGGTGAAACGGAAGATATTGTCGATGAACAAGAGAACGTCCTGCCCCTCCTCATCACGGAAGTACTCTGCAACGGTCAAAGCCGAAAGTGCAACCCGGGCACGAGCGCCTGGAGGCTCATTCATCTGACCGTAAATCAGGGCCGCTTTATCAAGAACACCCGACTCTTTCATCTCTTCCCAAAGGTCGTTTCCCTCACGAGTCCTTTCACCAACACCGGCAAAAACGGAGAAACCACCGTGCTGCTGGGCAACGTTGTTGATCAGTTCCATAATCAGAACGGTTTTACCAACACCAGCACCACCGAACAGACCAATTTTACCACCACGTGAATATGGAGCGAGCAAGTCAACAACCTTGATTCCGGTTTCAAATGACTCGACGTTGGTCGACTGACTGATGAAGTCTGGTGCCGGACGGTGGATTGGCCATGCCTTATCAGCATCAACCTTACCAGCTTCATCCACCGGCTCACCAACGACGTTCATGATCCGACCCAGTGTTTTGGGACCAACAGGCATCAGAATCTGATCGCCGGTGTCAAGTACGTCCTGACCACGAACCAACCCCTCAGTGGAGTCCATTGCAATAGTACGAACTGTGTTCTCACCCAAATGCTGTGCAACTTCACAGATCAAGTTCCCTTCGCCTTCACCTAACGACGGGTTAGTGATTTTGACCGCGTGGTAAATCTCCGGCAGCTGACCAGGCTCGAACTCAACGTCGACAACAGGACCAATAACCTGTGTGATCTTTCCCTTGTTCATAATTAACCTTTCCTCCTCATCCCGACGGGACAAGCTTGTGTATGTCCAAAATCTTATTGATTATTTCATTGATTCGGCACCGGAGACGATTTCACTCAGCTCCGTGGTAATAGCAGCCTGACGGGCACGGTTGTACTGTAGCGTCAATTTATCGATCATCTCTGCAGCGTTCCGGCTGGCACTGTCCATCGCCGACATCCGGGCTCCGTGCTCAGAAGCGATTGACTCCAGCAGACCACGGAATAATTGCACCTCAACCATCTTCGGCAGTATTTCAGAAAGGACCCCTGCCTTATCTGGCTCGTAGATGTAATCAATCCCATCGACTTCAGCTTCGTCACTTTCTTTCGGCTGAATCGGCAACACTTGCTCCAGCGTTACATTTTGTACAATGGCACTCTGAAAAGCATTGTAGAGAACGTAGACAGCGTCGTATTTCTCTTCGCTGTACCCTCTAACAACCTCCTGACCAATTAACTGAGCCGTTTTGTAGGTTGCATCAGCAGTAATATCCTCATGAACTTTGACAATTTTATCACCGACACGGCTCTTGAGAAAATCACGGCCCTTGCGGCCGATAATCAGCAGGTCGATATCATCGAAACCTTGCTCATTGGTCAGGATGAAACGCTCTGCCTCTTTCGAAACATTGGCGTTAAAACCACCACACAGACCTCGATCGGAGGTGATCAACACCATCAGAGCCCGACCGGTTCCGCGCTGACTGAGTAGCGGGTGAGCATCAGCTTCTTCACGCTGCGCCAGATTAGACAGGACCGCTTGTAGTTTTTCCGCATAGGGACGTGCGGCTACTGCGGCATCCTGAGCCCGGCGCAACTTGGCTGCAGCGACCATTTTCATCGCCTTGGTGATCTGCTGGGTATTTTTAACCGAGCTGATCCGTTTTTTTATGTCTTTCAGACTTGGCATCTGTCCAAACCTTTATCGAATCAGGCTACAAACTGACCTTTGAATTCCACCAGAGCGGCCTTGATACGATCTTCAAGATCATCATCAAGTTTATTCTGGGTTGCAAGGTCTTTAACGATATCTGCATGCTGAGCATCCATAAAAGCCAGCATTTCACTTTCGTAACGCTGAATAGCAGTGGTCGGATACTCATCAACATAGCCGTTGTTAGCAGCATAGATGGCCAGCACCTGAGTCGCAACCGACATTGGCTGGTACTGTCCCTGCTTAAGAATCTCAACCAGGCGGGCACCGCGGTTAAGCTGAGCCTGGGTCGCAGCATCAAGATCTGATCCAAACTGGGCAAAAGCAGCCATCTCGCGATATTGAGCCAGCGCCAGACGCAGAGTCCCGGCCACCTGCTTCATCGCCTTGACTTGAGCTGACCCACCAACCCGGGAAACCGACAGACCAACGTTGATCGCCGGACGCACACCAGAGTAGAAAAGGTCGGTCTCGAGGAAAATCTGCCCATCAGTAATCGAGATAACGTTGGTCGGGATATAAGCCGAAACATCACCAGCCTGAGTCTCGATGATCGGTAGAGCGGTCAACGATCCTGCCCCTTCATCATCATTCAGTTTCGCAGCACGCTCCAGCAACCGGCTATGCAGGTAAAAGACATCACCAGGGAACGCTTCGCGGCCTGGTGGCCGTCGCAGCAGCAGCGAAAGCTGACGATAAGCTACGGCCTGCTTGGAAAGGTCATCATAAATAATCAGTGCGTGTTTACCATTGTCGCGGAAAAACTCGCCCATAGTGACACCGGTGTAGGGTGCCATAAACTGTAATGGGGCCGGGTCAGAAGCGGTCGCAGCAACGATGATTGTGTAATCCATGGCATCGTGCTGACGCAGCTTCTCGACAACCTGCGCAACCGTCGAGCGTTTCTGCCCGATCGCGACGTAAATACAAGTAACGCCGTTCCCCTTCTGGTTGATAATCGTATCGGTAGCGACAGCTGTTTTTCCCGTCTGGCGGTCACCGATGATCAACTCACGCTGGCCACGACCAATCGGAACCATAGCGTCGATGGCCTTAAGACCAGTCTGCATCGGTTCATGAACCGATTTACGCGCCACAATTCCCGGTGCTTTGATCTCAACCTGGCTGTAGGTCTCGGTTTGAATATCCCCCTTACCATCAACAGGAAGACCGATGCCGTTGACAACACGGCCAACCAGAGCTTCACCAACCGGAACCTGAACAATCTGTTCGGTCCGCTTAACCAGATCACCCTCTTTAATATGCTCCGCTTCACCAAGGATCGCAGCCCCGACGTTGTCTTCATCGAGGTTCAGAACCATCCCCATAGTCCCGCCGGGAAATTCAAGAAGCTCCCCTGACATTGCCTTGTCAAGGCCATGGATGCGGGCAATACCGTCACCAACGGAGATTATTGTCCCTGTTTCGCTAACTTCAACTTCGCGACCGAAACCTTCAATCTGCCTCTTGATAATCGCGCTGATTTCTTCTGCTCTAATTTCCATAATCTCTTGTTACCCCTTTGCTAAGGTATCTGCAATCCGTTTCAGCTGGGTTTTCACACTACCATCAAAAAGTTTACCGCCCATTTCGGCCTGTAGACCACCGATCAGCGACTTATCTGTTTCCACACTCAGGACCACCTGCTTACCGGTCTGCTTTTCCAGCCCCTGCTGGATCTCTTCAGTGCGTTTTTTAGTTAATTTATTTGCAGCCTTGATATTGGCCCGAACAACTCCGGACAACTCATCGGCATAGTTGCGATAATTAATACCTATTTGCGGTAAATAAGCGATCCGCCCCTTCTCAAGAAGCAGGTCGAGGAACTTACCCATTCCACTACACAACTCCAATTGCTGAACAATCTCGTCCATAATGGCGGTTTTCTTGGCCAGCGGAAAAGTCGGACTGTCGAGCAACAAGCGCAACAGATCTTCTCTTTGCAACACAGCTGCAACTCCGTCCAGCTCTTTTGCATATTGATCAACCTGCTTCTCTGCAGAAGCGATATTCAATAGTGCCTTGGCGTATCTTATAGAAATCGCACTGTTACTCAATGTAGCTCTCCCACCTTTTGCATATACTCATCAATCAGACGAGCATCATCATCCTTGGTGAAGTTCTTCTTCAACAGATCTTCAGCAACATCAACCGCCAGTTGTACGGCTTCACGCTGTAGTTCTGTCCGCGCTTTGGCCACTTCAAGTTCGGCAGCTTTCTCAGCATCCTGCTCAATTTTTACGGCCATTTGTTTTGCATTTTCAATAATCTTTATTTTTTCCAATTCCCCTTCACGGCGAATTGCATCACTGATCTCTGCAATTTCTTCTGTTGCTCGAGCTAATTTGCGGTCATACTCTGCAAACTTTGCTTCGGCTTCCTCTTTGGTCTGTTTCGCTTCAGCAAGTGCCTTTTCGATCTCTTCACGTCGTCCCGCAAGACCTTTTTTTAATGGTTTAGTTAAAAAATAAACCAGAATGGCCACTACGAGGACAAAATTGAAGATCCGATAAAGAAAATCTTTCAGCAGAACACCACTCTCGACCTCATGACCACCACCTGCGGCAAAAGCGACCCCGCCGATTGTGCCAATCAGGAGCAGTGTTAAAAGAGCGGCTTTCATTTGACTGTGCATAATTCCTAAACCTTCCCTGCCTTAAGCCAATTCCCGGCCAAGAATCTTTGTAGTGATCTGTCCGGCCAGTGATTTTGCTTCACCTTTCAAGGTTTGACTGGCGTCACTGGCTTCATTAGCAACCTGAGTCTTAATCGATTTGAGCCTGACGGTTGCTTTGCCTTGAGCCTCCGCAAGAATTGCTGCCTCTTCTTCACTGGCTAATTTTTTTAATTTATTCCGCTCTGCATTCGCCTCAACCTTGGCATCGTTGAGCTGTTGCTGATAACGTCGCATTTTTTCATCAATATCGGCCTCCAGATCCTTCGCCCTGGCATATGAACCGGTTATCGTCTCATCTCGCTCATCAATAATTTTTTTAAGTGGCCGATAGAGTAATTTATTCAGGATAACCAGGAGGATCATGAAGTTAAGGAACTGCAGAAGAAGGGTCCAGTCGACGCTTATCACTTAGTCTACCTCTTAATTGCGGGATAGTTTGCCGGTATACTGTATACAAAATACCGATCATAACGACTTAATAAAACGGGGGTTCCTGTCAAGCAACGAATAGCTATCACAGTTTTGAAAGCCCTGTCAAGCATCTCTTACCGTTTCCATCAAGTTTAGCCAGCAACCACGCTACTTCTTTTTTACTTCGCCCACTTTCTTATCTGGACCGACATGAGTCGCTCCCGCCATTTTAATCTCCCCATTAAAGACGACTTTTTCATCAATTTTCAGCGATGCTGCCTCAATCGTCCCCTCAACTTGTGCCGGAGCCCGTAAATCCACTTTCGTCGTCGCCTTGATATTTCCCTTGAAACGACCACTGAGAATCAATGCACCAACCTCGATAGTCCCATCAATCTCAGCAGATTCACCCACGATCAAGGTATCACTGGAATGGATTTCGCCGGAAAATATCCCGTCGAGTCGAACCATTTCATCAAAACTCAGCTTTCCCTCAAACCGACTCCCCGGCCCGAGAAAAGCCTTGATCTCCGCCTTATCGATTGAGACCGGTTTTTTCATTGGCTGCTCCTGTTTTTTTCCACCAAACATTTTATTCACCACTTCCCATTTAGTATCGTGTCACCCATGAAGTGTCGGTACTTGTGGTTCTTTTACGCGTCAACTGCGTTATATTTTCCGCTGTATAGCTACGGCTATGCAGCGAAAACCGCGCCTTGTTGACACGCAAAATCCCGGCGCAATTTTCCGTCATCTCATGCATGACACGACACTAGGTTGATGTTTTGCAAAATTTCCCGGGATGGCCAGGCAAAAATTTCATCCTGCAAGTCCTGATAGTGTTTCAGGTGCAGCCATCCACATCGTATGTCGAAGTCCCGATATAACACCGTAGCACAGTAGGGAGGACTGTTTGCGACGTCAGCTATTATAAATTATCAAACTCCAAGGAGTTCAAGAATTCGACTCAACTCATTCTGATCATGGTAGCTGATTTCAATCCGTCCCCCCTTCGCTTTTGCCAACAGCTTCACCTGGGTTCCCAGCTGCTGCTGGAGGGTATTCTCAAGGGCAAGGACATCAGGATCGAGTGGTTTTTTTGCCGCAGTGGGTTTAATTCCGGCGCCAAAAACACTCTTAATTTTTTTTATCAGTTTTTCGGTTTCGCGAACCGACAATTTTTTTCTGATGATTTCCTGACTCGCCTCGACCATATCTTCATCTTGCTCGAGAGCCAATAAAGCCCGTGCATGCCCCATACTCAAACGGTTTTCAGCAAGAGCGGTTTTGACTTTTCCCGGCAAGCGCAACAAACGCAAGGCATTAGCCACCGTAGAACGATCTTTGCCAACCCGCTTGGCCACCTCCTCCTGAAGCAGGTCAAAGCTATCCATCAAATACTGATACGCATCCGCTTCCTCCAAAGGATTCAGATCTTCCCTCTGGATATTTTCTATCAGTGCAATTTCCAGCGCCCAATCTTCGGAGACATCCTGAATGACAGCGGGTACATGATCCAAACCTGCTTTTTGCGCTGCTCGCCAACGTCTTTCACCGGCAATAATCTGGTAATAGTCACCCTGACGTCGCACAACCAGGGGCTGGATGACCCCCTTCTCTTTTATCGAGGCGACCAGCTCTTCCATCTTGCTGTCATCAAATGTTTTACGCGGTTGACCTGCATGGGGTTGGAGTTCTTCAATCGGGCAGGAGAAGTATTTTTTCCCTCCCTCCTGTGCTGCCGAATTCAATAACGCACCGATCCCTTTCCCCAATGCGGGACGTTTTGTTTTAGACATGCGCCCCTCCCGCCAGAACTTCCTGCGCCAGGTCGATATAAGCCTGTGATCCACGTGAAGCAATGTCGTACATCAAAACCGGCTGCCCATAACTGGGGGCCTCTGAAAGCCTGACATTGCGTGGCACAACCGAGCGAAACACCTGGTCTCCAAAATGTTCCCGAATCTCATCACTGACCTGATGACAGAGATTATTCCGTCCATCAAACATCGTCAGCAAAATACCATCGATGACAAGTTCCGGATTTATTTCGTGTTGGACCAGTCGCACCGTTTGCATCAACTGACCGAGCCCCTCCATTGCATAAAATTCACACTGGAGAGGGATCAATACCGAATTTGCCGCCGAGAGGGCATTGACTGTCAACAAGCTGAGCGAGGGTGGACAATCGATAATCACATATTCGTAACCCTCAACCAGATCTTTTATTGCATACTTCAGTTGCTTTTCCCGCTCTGCCTTGTCGATCAATTCTATCTCTGCACCGATTAAGTTGGTATTGGACGGAAGCACATCAAGGTAGTGGAGATCGGTTTTGTGTAAGATTTCCCGAGCATCCGTTTCACCCAGCAATACATTATAAACCGTTGAAATGATAGAGGTTTTATCCACACCAAGACCACTGCATGCATTCGCTTGCGGATCCATATCGATCAACAGGGTTTGCTTTTCTGCTGCAGCCAATGATGCGGCCAGATTAACTGCTGTGGTGGTCTTACCAACCCCACCCTTCTGGTTTGCAATGGCTATTATCTTTGCCATTTACTGGAGCTCCTTTAGTCGGTGAATCAATAATTCAGATATAAATCGAGGGAACGACACACAAGGGCGAATAATACCATAAGTAGGTCCTGAATTCAGCCCCTATTCTTGATATATGACGAACCAGTAGCTTAGCGTCACTTTGCTTTGGCCGGGCGACACCAGGCCCGTCTTGCTGACACGACAAATAGCGGCTCAATCTTAGCGAACCCTTAAGAGTTACAGGGCACTAAGACTTCGTCAGCGATACGAGTTGCCGCTCTGCTTGAGAAAAAGGGAGTCTGTAGTCTTTTATTTCGGGATTGGTAAAACCGTACTGCTCAATGACCCCTTGTGCCGCACCCAGCTCATCGCGCCCCTCGGGCCCCTTCATTGCCACAAATCGACCGCCCGGATTTAACCAATTCACAGCTGATTGGATGAAGACCTCCAGGGATGAAAACGCTCGACTCACCACCAGATCGCATTTATCTTGCCCCGTATCCATCTGTAACAATTCTTCTATTCTTGATTGTATAACCGTCAGATTATCAACCTGAAGCCGTCTTTTGATATGTTTTTGAAAGTTTATCTTCTTACCCACACTGTCAACCGACACAACCTGAAGTGCTGGACTCGCTATGGCCAACGGAATTCCCGGCAGTCCACCACCCGAACCGATATCGAGAAGCTGCTTCGCCTGACCCAGTTGAGGGAGCAAAACCAGTGAATCGAGCAAGTGCTTCTCAATAGCTTCATTGCGGTTGCGTATCGAGGTCAGATTGACTCGCAGATTCCAACGCAGGAGTTCATCGAGGAACTCCATTTCATTGTTCATTGCATGATTCGACAATTTGATGCCAAGCTGATCCAATCCCGTGACAAAGCGATCAGGCATGATATTGTTTGCGGAGATAAATCTGGATGACGGCCAGTGCTGCAGGGGTCACCCCCTGGATTCGCCCTGCGTGACCCAAACTGATCGGTTTAATCTTTTTCAGCTTTTCCCGAACCTCGGTAGAAATGCTTTGAATCGCATCATAGTCGATATCATCCGGAATTTTCAGGTTCTCCTGCTCCCTGAACCTCTCCACCTGCTCTAGCTGCCTCTTGATGTAACCATCATACTTGACGGCGATCTCCACCTGTTCCAGCGCCTGCGCAGAAAAGTCTCCTAAACCCGGATAAAACTCTTTAAGGTGCGTGATGTTAATTTCTGGACGACGTAACAGTTGTTCCAGACTTAAACCACTCTTCAAATTTCCCAGCTGCAGTTTTTTAACGATATCCCGGTTGGATGAAGTGACACTCCCCCCTTTAATGATCCGGGTCGCAGCACCAACCTGCTGTTGTTTTTCAAGGTATCTTTGCCACCTCGCATCACCGACAAGACCAATCGTGCGCCCAAGTTCCGTCAGACGCTGGTCAGCATTATCTTCACGCAACAACAGCCGATATTCCGATCGGGACGTAAACATCCGATATGGGTCGGTTGTTGGCTGGGTGATCAGATCATCAACCATAACCCCAAGATAAGCCACATCGCGCCCGATAATTATCGGATCACGGTCCTGGCATTGCCGCGCAGCGTTAATGCCTGCCAGCAAACCCTGCCCTGCCGCCTCCTCATAACCCGAGGTCCCATTGATCTGGCCAGCATGAAATAAACCGCCAACAGCTCTCGTTTCCAAACTGGCACTTAATTGCATGGGCTCAACAAAATCGTATTCAATTGCATACCCCGGCCGCATGATTTCTACCTGCTCAAAACCAACCATGGACCTGAAATACGCCAACTGCACATCGAGTGGTAGAGATGTCGACAAGCCACTGGGATACATTTCACTCCCACAAACACCCTCGGGCTCAAGGAAAGACTGATGACTTTTTTTCTCAGGGAAACGGACCACCTTATCCTCAATCGAAGGACAGTAGCGTGGGCCGACCCCCTCAATGACTCCGGCAAACAAAGGTGACTGGTCTAAACCATCGCGGATTATCTGATGAGTTGTTTCGTTAGTCTCGGCGATATAGCAATCAACCTGACCCCGCTCTATCTTGTCGGTCATAAAGGAAAACGGCTTGATCACCTTATCACCCGGTTGTCTTTCGAGTTTCGAAAAATCGATCGAACGCGCAGACAAACGGGCCGGTGTTCCCGTCTTCAACCGTCCGACCCGAAAACCCTGAGCACGAAGTGATCCTGAGATTCCCTCCGCCGATGGCTCGCCAGCTCGCCCCCCCGCATAATGATTTAACCCGATATGAATTAAACCGCGCATAAATGTTCCAGTGGTCAACACAACCGTGCGGCCGTAAAAATCGAGCCCCTCACGGGTCCTGACCCCAACAACACGGTTTTTCTCAACCAGCAACTCATCAACCAACCCCTGCTTTAAATCAAGCAGCGGTTCTGCCTCAATCACATTTTTCATCCGCGCACTATAAGCCATCCGGTCAGCCTGTGCCCGTGCCGCCCTGACAGCGGGACCCTTGCGCGTATTCAGCCTGCGGAACTGGATTCCGGTCGCATCAATATTGACCCCCATCTCGCCACCCATGGCGTCAATCTCATGAACCAGATGTCCTTTGGCCAAGCCACCTATCGAGGGATTACAGGACATTTGTGCAACCGTATCCAGCCCAATCGTCAACAGCAGCGTGGAGCAACCCATCCGTGCCGCAGCCAAAGCCGCCTCACACCCTGCATGCCCCGCCCCCACCACAACAACCTCGTAACTTTTATTGTAATTACTCATTGCCCATCAACACCCCAATGTTTCACGTGAAACATTTACTTACTTGCCAATACAAAAGTTGGAGAATATATCATCAAGGAGCGCCTCGGTCGTCGTCTCACCGGAAATCTGCCCCAAATAGTAAAGGGCTTCACGTAACTCAAAAGCCAGGAGCTCCAAAGATGAGCCGTCATTTGCCAGAGTGATTGCGCGCTTGAGGTTATCGAGACAAAAGAGGAGCGCCTCATAGTGGCGTCGTTCGGTGAGCATGACCGTTTCTGACGCAGGGCGGTAGCCATCAAGGAGAAAAGTGGAAATAGCACGGCGCAACTCATCGAGACCAGAACCGGTTTTTGCGGATACCCGGTACGCTGGAAAATCGCAAAAAGACAAATCACCGATACTTTTGCCGATATCTGACTTTGCCATAACTAAAAAAGCCGGGTGACCGATACACTGACTATGAACATAAAAATCTCGGTCGTTTAACTCCTGGCCCGAATCGACAACGAACAACACCAGATCCGCTTCAGCAAGTTTCTTTTCAGCCCTTTTGATACCTTCCAATTCAACAACATCAGATGACTCACGGAGGCCAGCGGTATCGACCAACCGGACCGGCACCCCCTCGATTGTCAAACCCTCCTCAAGCAGATCGCGTGTTGTCCCCGGAACCGAAGTAACAATAGCCCGATCCTCGCCCAATAATGCATTCAACAAAGAACTCTTACCCACATTAGGTTGCCCCACAAGGAGGATAGAAGCTCCTTCAGCCAAAACCCTTCCACAACCATAACTATTTGTAATTACAGATATTTCAGCAACAATCTGGGCAAATGTCGCCGTGATTGTGACCAAATCCTCAGCGGGCAAGTCTTCTTCGGGAAAATCAATCCAGGCCTCAACCAAAACCAGAAGACGCTTCAAGGTTGCGGCAAAAGAATAGATTTGACGACTCAAAAGGCCATCGACCTGACTGAGGGCCAACCGGCGTGATGAATCGGATTTGGCATGAATCAAGCTTGAGACTGCTTCAGCTTGCGACAGGTCGAGACGACCATTCACGTAGGCACGATAAGTAAACTCGCCTGGATCGGCCAGCCTGAGACCCTGCGACTGGTAAAGATTGAGTATCGATTTAACAACCTGTTGACTGCCATGACAATGAATCTCAACAACATCATCACGTGTGTAGGTATGGGGAGCGGCCATATAGACCGCCATAACCTCGTCAATGGGAGTTCCGTCGAAATCGAGCAAATAACCGTGATAAAGGCGATGCGACTCGAGCTCAAGCCTGTTTGAGGATGTTTTGAAGTGGGCTGAAAGTGCCGACCGGGCATCGGCACCAGAAATACGAACAATAGCAATTCCACCATCGCCGGAAGCCGTTGCGGGCGCAATGATTGTATCGGTAGTATTCATCCGTATAAACCAAACGATCAGTCAGGTTGGCGACGAATCAGGTATTGTTGCAGGATAGTCAGAAGGTTGTTGGTCAACCAGTAGATAACCAGGCCGGATGGAAAATTCAAAAACATAAAAGTGAAAACGACCGGCATCATCATCATGATTTTTTCCTGGGTTGGATCCATGTTAGTCGGGGTCATTTTCTGCTGTAAGAACATCGTAAACCCCATAACCAACGGTGTTACATAGTATGGATCTTTCGCCGAAAGATCGGTAATCCACATCATGAATGGTGCATGACGTAGTTCAATAGAACCAAGCAACACCCGATAAAGGGCAAAAAACACCGGAATCTGGATCAGCATCGGCAGACAACCACCCAGAGGATTGACCTTGTTCTCCTTATAGAAGGACATCATCTCCTGATTGAGCTTCTGCTTGTCACTTCCATATTTTTCACGCATTTTCTTCATTTCTGGCTGAAGTTTTTGCATCCCCTTCATTGACTTGTAACTTTTTTGTGTCAGTGGCCAGAAAATCAATTTAATACAGATGGTCAACAGAATGATTGAAAAACCAAAATTACCTATATAACCGTAGAAAAATTTCATCACAACCATCAACGGTTGTGACAGTGGGTGGAAAAAACCGTAATCGATCACCTCTTCAAACCGATGACCACTGGACTCGAGGTATTCGGACTGCTTTGGACCAAAGTAAGATGTAAAGTCCAAACTCAAATTTTGACTGGCAGGCAAGTTGAACCGTTGCGATGTCAGTTTGTTCTCAATAAAACCATCCCCTGAACTGATGAAAACCTGCTCGACTGGTTCAGCCGGATTGATAACGTTCAAAAAGTACTTGCTGGTATATCCCGACCAGACAAAATTTTTGTAAATGACAGGAGACTTTTCCAAATCATCGGGTTTATCCTCTTTTAACTCCTCACCGTCAAAAGTAATCGGGCCGACAAAAGTGTACATTTGTGACTTTTTATCTTTGTCCCAGGGATTAATTAACGAGAGATTGAGCTTACCATCGATCACACTTGCAGATTTATTGATTAATTCAACATTGATATCGAAAGAGTACGAATCGGGTTTAAAAGTATAATGCTTGACAATGGTTAAATCGTTAGCAGTAGCAGCAAAACTGATGGTTATATTTTCTCTATCAACAAAAATATGCTTCCTCTCATCGAGGGGTTTATAATTGATATTAGCAGGGAGATAAAGACCTTCTGAGCCTGAGGTTTGGAGGGTAGACTGGTTGAAATTGTCTGCATCTAACAGGATAAAAGGTGCAGATTCAGGATTATTTTCTTCTCTGTAGTTTTTTAAGACAATAGAGCGAATCGTCGCTCCAATGGTTGATAATTTAATCTCATAATAATCTGAAGAAACGGTCAAAAAAGTCTCTTCACGATCGGCATTGACAATCAGATCAGTGGTAGCAGACTCTGTTGCTGGTTGAACGACAGAGGTCTCGGGTTTGGTCTGCACTTCTTGAACCTGATTGGCAACTTCAACCGGTTGTACAGGTGTTTGCGGCATGAAGAACAGGCTATATCCAGACCAGAGAAGAACGATAAGAACAACGGCAAGGATAGTACGATTATTATCCATTTTAAATATCCTGATTTTTTATTAAAGGAACCGGGTCAAAACCGCCCGCGTGGTACGGATGACATTTCAGTAAACGTTTAACAGCTAAATAACCACCCTTAAATATTCCGAAAGAGATAATACTTTCACGTGCATAACAGGAACATGTTGGATAGAATCGACAGGAGCTGGGTGTAAAAGGAGATATGCAATAGCGGTAAAAATCTATCAGTAATATGACTACATATTTAATCATTTATCTTGCCGTTTTCAAAAAAACGCTACTTAATTCAAAATAAATTTTTGCCGATGAAAGCAGTACCGAACTGCGTTTAGCTATAACAGAATAATCATTGGTAGCGGGATATAAGTGCTTATTTTTTCTGAAGAACTCACGTATTATTCGTTTTATTCGATTACGTTGAACCGCATTACCTACTTTACGACTGACGGTCACACCTAAACGAGAATTATTTTGTGTATTTTCATAAACCAGAAGTACAAAATGGGGTGTATGATATTTACACCCCATTTCCCTGACCAGCTTATATTCCCGGGATTTACGTAGGCGATAAGATCCGGGATAAGATTCGTCCATAAACTATTTGATTGGTATAGCGACCGAGAGTAATTTACGGCCGCGAGCACGGCGACGATTAAGTGATTTTTGACCCGCCTTGGTCTGCATTTTTTTGCGGAAGCCGTGAGTTCGCTTACGCTTGATACGACTTGGTTGAAACGTACGCTTGGGCTTGGACATGTGTTTCTCCTTTATTGTAATCTGACGAAGCAGTACTTTTAATCACAAAAAACCGATATAGTCAATAAAAAAACCTATAAAAATAGACTGGTAGATATTTTAAATAACCATTATAGTAGGTGGTTGGAAAAACCGATTTTTTAAAAAATAAAAAGCTACGATAATCGCATATATAAATAAAAACCAAATAAGTTTGATAATTTAGGATATTTTAAACTTATAAACAGATGTTAACAAGTTGTGGATAATAAATGAAGAAAATCTGGTCAGAAACATTAGATATTTTAAAAAATGAAATAAGTGAACAAAATATTGCAACCTGGATAAAACCCATCCGACCGGTAAAAATTGTTGGTAATAAACTCACTGTTGAAGTTCCCAATAAATTCATAAAAGACTGGATTAATGATAATTATAAAAAAACCATAGAAGAAACACTCTCTCAGGTTGGGACCGTTAACTATATTGTTGATATCAATATTAATAAAAAAATGAAGAGTGAAAAAACAGATGAACCAATCGATATCGATTTAAAAGAAGACAATGTAAACAATAATATAGAATTTATACCGAATATTAATCCTAAATATACATTTGAAACTTTTGTGTCGGGTACATCAAATCAATTTGCTCATGCCGCAGCTATGGCTGTTTCAAAGAATCCAGCAACAACATATAATCCATTATTTATATATGGAGGGGTGGGTTTAGGAAAAACGCACCTGATAAATGCGATAGGTAATGAAATCTATAAAAACAATAACTCGACTAATATATGTTATTATTCCTCGGAAAAATTCACCAATGAACTTATAAACTCCCTTCGCCATGCAAAAATGGATGAATTCAGGAATAAATTCAGATCCATCGATATTTTATTAATCGATGATATTCAATTTATAGCCGGTAAAAAAAGTACACAGGAAGAATTTTTTCATACCTTCAACGCTCTGTATGAATCACACAAACAAATAATAGTAACATCAGATAAATTTCCAAAAGAAATACCTGACTTAGAAGAAAGATTAAGATCAAGATTTGAGTGGGGATTAATTGCAGATATACAGGCACCCGATACAGAAACAAAACAAGCGATACTCAAGATGAAAGCAGACCAGAATCAGATAAATCTACCTGAAGATGTCATATTCTTTCTGGCTAATTCTATATCAAATAATGTCAGAGAATTAGAGGGTTATCTGATTAGAATCGGAGCTTATTCAAGTTTGACATCAACCCCGATAAACGTAGAAATGGCGAAAAAAGTTCTTAAGGATATAATCATAGAAAATAATCAAGAAATAACAATAGATAAAATTCAAAAAAAAGTAGCTGACCATTTTCAAATAAAAACACACGAACTTAAATCATCTAAACGCTTAAAAAATATAGTATTTGCACGCCAAGTGGCGATGTATATATGTCGCAATTTAACCAGTTTGTCCTACCCGGAAATAGGATCAAAATTTGGTAGAAAAGATCACTCAACCATAATACACGCCATAAAAAAAATTGAAAAAAAGATGGAAGAAGATTTACAAATAAAAAAGGTCATCGAAAAATTAGTTGATAGCTTGAGTTTATAACTGTGTATAAACGCCTGAAAAAGACGGGTAAGTCCATATATTAACAAAAACAATTTCGCATCAACCGTTAATAAACAGTTTTAAAAATGAAAAAAAACGCTATTTTTTAGATATTTATATATTTATCAACAAACTAACAAGAACTACTATTACTACTGTTTTTTATATATAAAATAGACTAGAAATAGACATTGTTAATGGAGGAAGAATGCAATTCACAATTAAAAAAAATACATTTTTGGAGGGCTTAAATAAAGTTCAAGGGATTGTGGAAAAGAGACATACAATTTCAATATTAGCCAATGTATTAATAGAAGCTAAAAATAATGAAATAACAATTACTGCAACCGATTTAGAGGTTGGATTAAAATCAAAATATGAAACAAACATTATAGAAGAAGGAAAAATCACTGTTTCCGCAAAAAAGATGTATGAAATAATAAAAGAACTTCCCGATGAAGAAATAAATTTTAACGCAAAAAACAATTTTTGGGTGGAAATAAAATGCCATAAATCACTATTTAATTTAGTTGGTTTATCTCCAGACGAATTTCCAAAATTTCCTGAAGTAAAATTGGAAAAAAATAGTATAGATAAAAATAAATTAAATGAAATGATTGAGAAAACTCTATTCTCTGTTTCTAGTGATGAAACTAAATTTAATTTAACAGGGATATTTATAAAATCAGATAATATAGATAATACTAATAAATTAATATTTGTTTCCACAGATGGGCATCGATTATCTATGATTCAAAGAAGTTCAGAAAATGATCTGGATGATAGATATAAAGAAGGTTTTATATTACCCAAAAAAGGTATTATAGAAATTAAAAAATTATTGGAATCAATGGAAGAAAATATAAATATAGGAATATCAGACAATAATTTTTTCATAAATAATGAAAAAACAACTTTAATAATGAGAATGGTTGATGGTGATTTTCCTGATTATAAAAGAGTTATCCCAGAGAAAGGGAAAAATGCTGCAATTATAGATAAAAATTTATTTTTACATGCTTTAAAACGAATTTCTATTTTATCAAGTGAAAAATCTAAAGGTGTCAAAATAAATATAAAAAGTGATTCCCTGATATTAACTTCTTCTAATCCTGATTTAGGTGATGCAAAAGAAGAAATAGATATAATTTATAATGGAGATGATATTTCTATAGGATTTAATGCCAAGTACATAATAGATATATTACAGGTTATTAAAAGTGAAAATATTGTATTGAATCTGAAAGATAATATTTCTCCAGGAAGAATAAATCCAGAAGAAGATGAAGATCATATTTCTGTTATTATGCCAATGCGCTTATAAATATTATTTAAATGGAAATAGAACAAATTAAAATAGATAATTTTAGAAATATAAAGAATTGTTATATTAGTCCGGGGAAAAAAATAAATTTTATATATGGTAAAAATGCGCAAGGTAAAACTAATTTAATAGAATCTATATATTATTCGTCTCTTTTGAAAAGTTTTAGAACAAATAAGAAAATAGATCTTATAAATGAGGGACAAGATAGATTTACAATCAATTTAAAAATATTAAATTATAAAGTAAGGAATAATTTATTTATTTCGCAGGATAAAAATAAAAATAAAAAAATTATTATAAATAATAAAAAACCAGATAATAAAAATTTTTATAAAATTCTGAATTGTATAATTTATTTTCCTGATGAAATTAGTTACTTAAAAGCATATCCAGCATATAGAAGAAACTTAATTGATAGATCTATTTTTTTTATCAATAATGAATATATAAATTTATATAAAAAATATTTAAAATGTTTAAAACAAAGAAATGCATATTTGAAATCTTTAGAAAATAAAAAAGATGTATGGAAAGAACAATTAATAGAATATGCTTATTTGATAATAATAGAGAGAATAAATTATATAAAAAAAATAAATAGTTATTTTGATAATATATATGAAGAATATTCTATAGAATATAAAAATTATAAAAAAGGAAAAATAAAAGAGGAATTAATAAATAAATTCAATAAAGCTGAAATAAATGAAAAAAAATACGGTTATACACTGGTTGGTCCACATTTAGATGATTTTAGTTTTTTAGTAAATAAAAATAATATGAACAAATACTCTTCAGAGGGACAGAAAAGATCTTTGCTTCTCAATTATAAACAAGCTCAACTTCAAAATTATAATGATGAACACGGTTATTATCCTATTTTATTATTTGATGATATAGGCAGTGAACTTGATTTATCTAGAAAACAAAATATTTTTAATAAAATTTTAGAGAATTGCGGTCAGGTATTTATAACGACGATGGATAAGCCAGATATTCAATTCAATAAAAGCAAAGCATTTAAAGTAAATAAAGGCGAATTTTCAGAATTTATTATTTAATAAAGGTTGATTATGTCAGAAGATAAAATTTATGGCGCAGAAAGTATCCAGGTTTTAGAAGGTCTGGAAGCAGTGAGAAAACGACCTGCTATGTATATTGGCTCGACATCTGTCAATGGTCTTCATCACCTTGTTTATGAAGTTGTCGATAATGCCATCGATGAATCCTTAGCCGGTTATTGTGATGAAGTGACGGTTGTTATACATGAAGATAATTCTGTCACTGTCGAGGATAACGGCCGTGGTATCCCTGTCGAAATGCATGAAAAACAAAATAAATCGGCAGCCGAAGTCGTTATGACGGTTTTACATGCCGGCGGCAAATTTGATGATCAAGGTGATGGTGCATATAAAGTTTCAGGTGGACTACATGGTGTTGGTGTATCAGTCGTTAATGCTTTATCCAGTCGTCTCGATTTGGTCATAAGAAGGGATGGCAAGGTTTATCGTCAAAGTTACGAAAGAGGTATTCCTCTTCAGTCATTAATGGTTGATGGGGAGACCATCAAGCGGGGAACTAAAATAACTTTTTGGCCAGATAGTGAAGTTTTTGATACTTCTGATTTTTCTTTTTCAACTTTATCACAACGATTGCGGGAGCTTGCATTTTTGAATGCAGGGGTGAAAATAAATATAAAAGACGATAGAACTGAAAAGAGTAATGAGTTTATTTATGAGGGGGGAATCCGCTCATTTGTTGAATATCTTAACCGTGCAAAAAGTCCGATCCACTCTCAACCTCTCTATTTCCATGGTGAAAAATCGGGGGCAGAAATAGAGATAGCGATACAATATAATGACGGTTACGATGAAAAAATATTTACATTTGCGAATAATATTAACACCCATGAAGGCGGCACCCACCTCAGTGGTTTTCGGGGCGCTTTGACCCGAACTATGAATGCCTATGCGACTGCGAATAATTTGTTGAAAAATGTCAAAGTTGCAATATCAGGCGATGATATGCGTGAAGGGATAGCGGCGGTTGTTTCGGTCAAACTCTCCGATCCACAATTTGAAGGTCAAACCAAAACCAAACTGGGTAACTCAGAAATAAAGAGTTATGTAGAAACCTTGATGAATGAGCAGTTGGCAAGCTTTATGGAGGAAAATCCACAGGTTGCAAAGAAAATACTGGAAAAGGGGATAGAAGCGGCCCGAGCACGGGAGGCAGCACGAAAAGCCCGCGATCTGACGCGCCGCAAGGGTGCACTGGATGGCCTTTCCCTTCCCGGTAAATTGGCAGATTGCCAAGAAAAAGATCCAGCTCTCAGTGAAGTTTACCTGGTCGAGGGTGATTCCGCTGGCGGGAGTGCAAAACAGGGACGTGAACGTCGTTACCAGGCAATTTTACCCCTTAAAGGTAAAATTTTGAACGTTGAAAAAGCACGTTTTGACAAACTTTTAACTTCAAACGAAATACGGACCCTGATTACCGCTATGGGGACGGGTATTGGTAAAGATGATTTTGATATTGCAAAGTTGCGTTATCATCGGGTGATCATCATGACCGATGCCGATGTTGATGGCTCACATATCAGAACCTTATTGCTGACCTTCTTTTTCAGGCAGATGCCTGAAATTATTGAGCGTGGTCATCTTTATATTGCTCAACCCCCTCTTTATAAAGCAAAGCGGGGTAAGCGAGAGCTTTATTTGAAGGATGAAGAAACTTTATTGGACTATCTTCTGGAGACGGGAACCGAGGGTGTTGTTCTGGAAATGGAGGGGAATAAAAAAGTTCTTCGCGGTAAACAAATTATCCCCACACTGCGCAACATCATCGCGTACAACCAACATTTTGAAAAAATTGTCAATCGTGGTGTCCCGGCAGAAATATTGAAAATGTTTATTCACGGAAAAATCCGCAACGGTTTTGCTGAAAAGGCCAATCTGGAACCGCTTGCCGAACAGTTGCGCCAAATAGAACCGAAAGCCAAATTTGAGGTTTTGGAGAATCCCGATCGTATTCTGGTTACTTTAGGCAATTTGCATGCGCGAATTGACCGCCATACCGTCGAGACCCTTTCTTCCCACGAATACAAACTGCTGCTCCAATCTTACCGGCAGGTTGAAGATGTTTGTCAGGATCAGCCGGCCTGTCTGGTTGCTGAAGGCAAGGAAAATATCGAAATTGGAGATCGTCAGGAGCTCCTTGATATTTTTCTGGCGCGAGCAAAAAAGGGTCAATATATACAACGCTATAAAGGTTTGGGAGAGATGAATCCCGATCAGCTGTGGGAGACAACCATGGATCCCGAAAAACGTGTTCTGTTACAGGTTTCGATAGAAGATGCGGTGCGTGCAGATGAAATTTTTACCGTCCTGATGGGCGATCAAGTCGAACCACGACGTGAATTTATCGAGCAAAATGCCTTAAATGTTGCCAATCTGGACGTTTGACAAAAAATAAACCATCCCGCCGCAAGCAGCGGTTTAGCAGAATTTATAATAGCGAGGCCGGAATCCCGAAAAAATCTTGATAATCTGGAAGGATCTCTTCTCGATTCTCCATTCTGGCTCCTGAATTCCATACAACCAACGCGGCAAGCCGCGGGGGAATTTGACCCAACATTGATTAAACTTCCACCGGGAAGTTTGGAGGAACTAGATGCTGTCAGAGCAAAATAAAGTCACCACTAACATTGTTGATGAAATGCGCAAGTCCTATATGGATTACGCCATGAGCGTTATTGTCGGACGGGCGTTACCCGATGTTCGCGATGGGCTCAAGCCGGTTCATCGGCGGATTTTGTATGCCATGCACGACCTTAATAATGATTATAACAAGCCTTATAAAAAATCGGCGCGGGTTGTTGGTGATGTCATCGGTAAATACCATCCTCATGGTGATTCAGCTGTGTACGACACGATCGTCCGGATGGCGCAGGACTTTGCTATGCGCCATCCGCTGGTTGATGGTCAGGGTAATTTCGGTTCTGTTGATGGTGATTCTGCGGCGGCGATGCGTTATACCGAAATCAGAATGGACCGACTCGCCCATGAACTGCTCAACGATATTGATAAAGAAACGGTCGATTTTGGTCCCAACTACGATGATTCTCAGGAAGAGCCACTGGTTCTGCCGTGCAAATATCCCAATCTGCTGGTTAACGGTTCTGAGGGGATTGCTGTTGGTATGGCAACCAAAATTCCTCCCCACAACCTGGCTGAGGTGATTTCGGGGTTGATCGCACTGGTCGATGATCCACGGATCAGTATTGATGAGCTGATTGAGAAAATTCCAGGACCCGACTTTCCGACTGCTGGATTCATCAATGGCAAAGAGGGAATCATCAATGCCTATAAAAATGGTCGGGGTATTATCCAGATGCGCGCCAGGGCCCTGGTTGAGAAAGATCGGCGCAGTGGACGGGAATCTATCATCATTACCGAACTACCCTATCAGGTCAACAAGGCGCGCCTGATTGAGAAGATTGCCGAACTGGTGAAAAACAAGAAGATCGAAGGTATTGCAGATCTTCGCGATGAGTCGGACCGTGACGGGATGCGGGTTGTTGTGGAATTGAAACGGGATATGATCCCTGGCGTTGTTCTGAATCAGCTCTATAAAATGACGGTCATGCAGAGCTCTTTCGGTATCATCATGCTGGCGATTGTTGCTGGTCAACCCAAAATCCTTAATTTACGCGAAGTCCTCGACAGTTTTATTGATCACCGCCGCGAAATCGTGACGCGCCGGTG
This sequence comes from Deltaproteobacteria bacterium tcs-42, assembly GCA_002049545.1. Classification (GTDB taxonomy): domain Bacteria; phylum Desulfobacterota; class Desulfuromonadia; order Desulfuromonadales; family Geopsychrobacteraceae; genus Desulfuromusa. The sequence continues at coordinate 45,258 of LLYT01000006.1, forward strand.
TGTCTTTGAGCTGAAAAAAGCTGAAGCACGAGCCCACATTCTCTATGGATTAAAGCTGGCGCTCGAAAATCTCGACGAAGTTATCAAGATTATAAAAGGGAGCGCAACTCCGGCCGAGGCCAAGCAGGCCCTGATCGCGCGGTTTTCTTTTTCCGATATTCAAGCACAGGCGATCCTCGATATGCGTTTGCATCGCTTGACCGGTTTGGAGCAGGATAAAATTCTTGAGGAGCTGGAACAACTGCTGGTTCAGATCAACCGCTTGAAGGAGATTCTCGCCAGCGAAGTGGAAATACTCAAGATTATCAAGCAGGAACTGATTGAATTGAAAGACAAGTTTGCCAACCCCAGGCGAACGGAAATCGTTGATCGAAGTGCAGATTTAACTTTGGAAGACATGATCGTTGAAGAAGATATGGTCGTAACGGTGACCCATGGTGGCTATATCAAGCGCAATGCGGTCTCCCTGTATCGGGCTCAACGGCGGGGAGGAAAAGGGAGGGCCGGGATCAAGCCGAAGGAAGAGGATTTTGTCGAAAACCTGTTTATTGCCTCAACCCACGCCTATATTCTGGTCTTCACCGATCTGGGGAAAGTGTACTGGCTTAAGGTTCACGAAATTCCTCAAGGCGGTCGAGCTTCTCGAGGTAAGGCCATTGTCAATCTGTTACAACTGGCACCAGAAGAAAGGGTGATGACAATTCTTCCGGTCAAGGATTTCGACAAGGGTCAATACATTGTCACTGCTACCGCACGGGGGATTATCAAGAAAACCGAGTTGATTGCGTATTCTCACCCAAGAATCGGCGGGATTATTGCTTTAACGATTGATGCGGGGGATAGCCTGATAGAGGCGCGCTTGACCAATGGTGAACGCGATCTGTTGCTGGCAAGTCGCAACGGTAAGTCGATCCGTTTCCCGGAAACCGATGTTCGCCCGGTGGGACGTCCGGCTCGTGGCGTCCGGGGGATAACTCTCGATGCTGATGACGAGGTGATCGGGTTACAGTCGGTGTCCGAAAACACCGCCTTAGCATTGGTGACGGTGACCGAAAACGGTTATGGTAAGCGCACCGATATTGGAGAATATCGCGTTCAGAGTCGGGGTGGAAAAGGGATCATTACCATCAAAACCAGTGAACGTAATGGTGGTGTGGTTGCTATCAGAATGGTTGAAAATGAATCGGACCTGATGTTTATCACCAACCGTGGTAAATTACTGCGGACCAGGGTGAAAAATATTCGTGCCATCGGGCGAAACACCCAGGGGGTACGGATGATGGTGATGGAAGACGGTGAGTTCATTGTTTCGGTTGCCAAATTAGCAGAGAAGGATACCGCAGATGGAGTTGCACCAGCTGAAGAAGCAACTGAAGCGGGAATTGAACCAGGAAATCAAGGCGAAAAAACCTAGTCGCAACCGCTGGTTTTTCACCCTGCTGGCTGTTTTGGTATTAGTCGCCAGCATCTTTCCGGTTTACCGCAAACAGCAGTTAACCGCTTCACAACAACTTTTTTCCAAAGGGATTGAGCTCGAGAGTCAGGGGCGGTTAACCGCCGCAGAAGCGAGCTATCGGGAACTTTATCAACGCTATCCCCAGGCTGAAGAAGCTGCAGAAGCTTTATTTAAAATTGGAAAACTTTGGCAGTACGACCATCTGGATGAGCAAAGGGCCCTGCTCAACTATTTGCAATTGGAACACGATTATCCAGACAGCCGATTGGTGTTGCCCGCCCGCGAAGAGGCGGCACAGATCGTCAAGCAGACCTTGCGCGATTATTCTCGAGCCATCGAGTTTTATCAACGCCTGCTCGATTTAAATATGGGCACCCCGGATCAATACTATTACGAAATCGCCGATTGCTATTTCCGCCTTGAAAACTACCCACAAGCACGGATAGAGTTGCAAACCCTGCTCGAAAACTATCCGCACAGCCATCTGGTCCCCGATGCCCTCTACCGGATGGGAGGGATTTTACTCCTGGAAGGGCGCGGAGAAGGAGCGCGACAAGCCTGGCAACGTTTGATTGAGGAATATCCCGACAACCAGTACCGTGTTCTGGCAGAATTCGATCTGGCAAAACTTCTGGAGGAAAAGGACCACCTACAGGAGGCCCTGCAACGCTATCGGGCCCTTGAAGAAAATTCATCGCGATCCTCTTTGTTGCGGGAAAAAATTGAACATCTGCAACGCCGGATTGAGGATAAGAAAAAGGCTATTTAGATGCAGACAAAAATTGCTGTGGTTGGTGCTGGAAGCTGGGGGACAACGTTAGCCAACCTGCTGGCTGAAAAAGGCTATCCGGTCACCCTCTGGTGTTATGAAAAAGATCTGGCCGAGCGAATCGGTCAATCTGGAATCAATGATCTTTATTTGCCGGGGATCGATCTGTCTGAAAAATTACAGGCAACGAGCGATCTGGCGTCTGCCGTATCAGAAAAGCAACTGTTGTTATTTGTCACCCCGTCCCAGGTGACCCGCCAGATTTTGCAGCAGGCACTGCCGGATTTATCACCACAGACGCTGATTGTTTCAGCCTCGAAGGGGATCGAAAATGATAGTCTGATGTTGTTGTCCCAGGTGTTTGAAGAGCTCCTCCCGGCTCGAATGCATCAGCAACTGGGGTTTCTTTCCGGTCCCTCCTTTGCAAAAGAAGTGAGTTCGGGAATGCCGACAGCCGTGGTTGCCGCAGCACGGGATTCAGGGGTCGCAGCGCAGATTCAGACCATCTTCAGTACCGAGAAGTTTCGCGTTTACACCCATAGTGATATTATTGGTGTCGAACTGGGAGGGGCGATGAAGAATGTCATTGCTCTTGCTGCCGGGGTTGCAGATGGTCTCGGTTTTGGGCACAATACACGGGCAGCCTTGATCACACGCGGGTTGGCCGAAATGACCAGGCTGGGAATGAAGCTTGGTGGTGCGGCAGAAACATTTGCCGGATTGGCAGGCATGGGTGATCTGGTGTTGACTTGCACTGGTGATCTGTCGCGCAATCGCAGTGTCGGGATAGCGTTGGGTCAAGGGGTTAAAATTGATGAAATTCTGGCAAATATGCAGATGGTTGCTGAAGGGGTAAAAACTACCTTGTCGGCGTATCAACTGGCCACCAGAGTGGGGGTCGAGATTCCGATTATCGAACAGATGTATCTGCTCCTGTATCGTGATAAAGATCCCTGCCAGGCTGTTATCGACTTGATGTCCCGCGATTTAAAATCGGAAGCACTTTAGGGAGATATTATGAAACCATTGTTGCTGCTGGTCAGCTGTTTTGTTCTCTTGACGGGAACCGCTTATGCGGAACCGGTCGTCGAAATGAAAACCAGTTTGGGAACGATCCAGATTGAGCTGAATGAAGAGAAGGCACCTCTGACAGTCAAGAATTTTCTTCAATATGTTGATATGGATTTTTATGACGGGACTATTTATCATCGTGTGATCAGGAACTTTATGATACAGGGTGGGGGCTTTGATCAATCGGAAAAAAGAAAAGTGCCTGCGGCTCCGATCAAGAATGAAGCAGATAATGGATTAAAAAATCGAAAAGGGAGTATTGCTATGGCACGGACCGGTGTCGTAGATAGTGCCACCAGTCAATTTTTTATCAACCTGGTTGATAATGATTCACTTGACCATCGTGGGACTTCGCCCAGAGAGTTTGGATATGCGGTTTTTGGGCAAGTGATCGATGGGATGGATGTGGTTGAAAAAATAGGGAAAATTAAAACAATTTCTAAAAGTTCTCTGTTCAGGGATTATCCTGAGCCTCAAGTTGTTATTGAGTCTGTCCGCAGGCTCTGATCAGTACCAGACGCTAAACGATTCAATCCAAAGGGGCGAGCGATGTCGACGTTCCGAATCATGAGTTACAACATCAACGGCGGCTACAGTGCAGCGGGGGAACTTGCTCCCGAGCTTTGTGCAGCCGTGATACGTGCTCAGCAGCCGGAACTGGTCATGTTGCAGCGGATCGGGTCGCCTATCGGTATCAGCTCTGTAGAACGTTTGGCTGACATGGTCGGTTTGTCGATTTATGGGTCAGATGATGAAGGGGGCTGCTCTTTTTTATCCTGCTACCCCATCGATCATATTCAGGAGATTCAACTGGGCGTTGGAGGTCAATGTGTCCAGGCCGATCTTGAATATGAAAATGAGAGGGTTCATCTGTTTAACTTGACCCTCTCCTGGGATTTTCGCCAGCGCCGCGAGCAGGTTAAACTGCTTATGGGGGAACAACTGTTGAATAACCCGTTCTTGCCCTGTGCGACAATTATTTCTGGTGATTTCGGCCTCCCTTTTTGGGGGAGTGGCCAGATCCCCCTGAATGAACACCTTAAGCGGCCCAGTTTCCCTGCCTGGCGGGCGAACTTCCCCGGGAAGGTTCCCCTCTGGGGACGTGATCGTGTCTATTTCCGTGGTCCCATCAAGGCACTGGCCGGCCATGTTGTGATGACCGCCGAGGCACGTCGGGCTTCCACCCACCTGCCTCTGGTTCTTACCGTTGAGACCAGCGAGACTCGCGAAGTTCTCAAGGTCAAGAAAAGCGCTCGGGTTTCTTCCAAGCAACCCGACCCTGTCTGTGGATAAGTTGTCACCGTTCCTGCTGAAAAGATGACCCATGAAAAAATCTGAACAAGCGTTGCGACTCTTACGTGCGTTGGAGGAGGTTTATCCCGAAGCTCACTGTGCCCTTATCTATCAGAATCCATGGCAGTTGTTGGTCGCAACGATCCTTTCTGCTCAATGTACCGACAAGCGGGTCAATCTGGTCACTGCGAGATTGTTCAAAGTTCTGCCCGGGCCAGAGCAGATGGCTGCGGCAAGTCAGTCTCAGGTTGAGGATTTGGTTCGCTCCACCGGATTTTTTCGCAATAAAGCCAAGAACCTGATTCATTGTGCTGAGCAGATCTTGACTCGTCACCAGGGGGAGGTCCCGGCAGACCTTGACGCTTTGGTTGCATTGAGTGGTGTTGGTCGAAAAACGGCCAATGTTGTTCTGGGTAATGCCTATCAGATTCCGGGAATGGTTGTCGATACCCATGTCAAGCGGTTGGCTCAACGGTTTGGCTGGACAAAATCGGATCACCCCGAACAAATCGAATTAGAATTAAGTCGGTTGCTACCCGCAGCTGACTGGACCCAATCTGGCCATACTTTAATTGCCCACGGTCGAGCCTGCTGTAAGGCTCCGACCCCGAATTGCAGCTCTTGTCCGATTGTCGAACTTTGTCCACGCAAAGGTGTACAAAAATCAAAATAAAAAAAGCTTCGCAACTCAATGTTGCGAAGCTTTTTTGGTTGACCCTCACAGTGACTATGACCGACAGTTGACACCGTCGGCGACGGTCATATTTAAGCTTTAACTACGTTAGCGGACTGTGGACCTTTATCTCCCTGAATGACATCAAATGTAACCCGATCTCCCTCAGCCAAAGATTTGAAACCTTCTGCTTGAATTGCTGAAAAATGAACAAAAACGTCTGGGCCATTGTCTTGCTCAATAAAACCGAAACCTTTAGAATCATTGAACCATTTTACTGTACCTTCTGCCATGCTTTTACTCCTTATGCGTTTTTTACGAGGGTAACCGAGACACGATATTTCGCTTCTATCACAGAAAAAATTTAAAAACAACGTTATTTTTCTAATGATAGAGTTTTTTTCTTGTCAATTCCGTTGAAATTTCAGTACCTTTTCACCTTTGCAGTGCACATCATAACGTCAATCGTCACTTAATTGCTGGGAGAGCTGGAAAGTGAGAGTTGATTCTGTGTAAACTGGCTTTGCGATTTCATTCAAAGGAGAACACTCAATGAAAAAAAATTCTTTCGACAGTGTCAAAACCCTGAATGCTGCAGGGCGACAATATCGATACCACAGCCTTAAAGCCATCGGAGCTGGTGAAGTGGAGCGCCTCCCCTTTACAATCAAGGTGCTGCTGGAAAATTTATTGCGTAAAGAAGATGGCGAGTCGGTCAAACGCAGCGACATAGAAGCGCTTGCTGCCTGGCAATCAGAACAGGAGCAGGCTGGCGAGATTTCATATAGTCCGGCTCGTGTGTTGATGCAGGACTTTACCGGAGTTCCGGCCATTGTCGATCTTGCCGCTATGCGTGATGCAGTTGCCAGAAATGGTGGCGATCCGGCAAAAATTAACCCGCAAATCCCTGTTGATCTGGTGATTGATCATTCGGTTATGGTCGATCAATTTGGCAATTCATCGGCCCTGGCTGCTAACGTCGAAAAAGAGATGGCGCGTAACCGCGAGCGTTATGCTTTTTTGCGTTGGGGGCAGAAGGCCTTTGATAATTTCCGTGTCGTACCGCCGGGAACCGGTATCTGTCATCAAGTCAATCTGGAGTATCTTGCCCAAGCGGTCTGGAGCCAGGAGGTTGATGGTGAAACCTGGGTCTACCCTGATACACTGGTCGGTACCGACAGTCATACGACGATGATCAATGGTCTCGGTGTGCTCGGTTGGGGTGTCGGTGGGATTGAAGCGGAAGCCGCCATGTTGGGGCAGCCCATCTCCATGTTGATCCCCGAAGTCATTGGTTTCCGTTTAGTGGGAAGTTTAAGAGAAGGGATCACCGCGACAGATCTTGTGTTGACTGTGACCCAGATGTTGCGCGCCCATGGAGTTGTCGGAAAGTTTGTTGAGTTTTTCGGTGCTGGTCTGGGTCAACTGCCGTTGGCGGACCGGGCGACGATTGCCAATATGGCTCCCGAATATGGTGCAACCTGTGGATTTTTCCCGATTGATCAGATTACCCTCGATTACCTGACTCTCTCCGGGCGCAGTCAAGAAACGGTGGCATTAGTCGAAGCCTACTGTAAAGAACAGGGTTTGTGGCGTGGAGATGATCTTCCCGATCCGAACTACAGCGCAGTTCTGGAACTTGATCTGGCTACGGTGACGCCGAGCCTGGCAGGACCAAAAAGGCCGCAGGATCGGGTTGCTCTCGAAGCGATGTGCAGTGCGACAGATCAGGTTTTACCTGAGGCTGATCGGGATAAAGGGGTTCCGATTGCCAATAGTCCAGATCAGCTCAAGCATGGCGATGTTGTTATTGCAGCCATCACCTCCTGTACCAACACTTCCAATCCGGCGGTCATGATGGCTGCCGGGCTGGTGGCAAAAAAGGCCGTTGCAAGAGGGTTAAAGCAAAAATCGTGGGTGAAAACATCTTTAGCACCGGGATCCAAGGTGGTGACCGATTATTTGGCTAAAGCTGGACTGCAGGAGCATCTCGACCAGCTGGGTTTTAATATCGTCGGCTATGGTTGTACCACCTGTATTGGTAACTCCGGTCCACTCACCGAGCCGATTGCCGAAGCGATCGATGCTGGAGATCTGAGCGTGTGCTCGGTTCTCTCGGGGAACCGAAATTTTGAGGGGCGGGTTCATGCACAAACCAGGGTGAACTGGCTCGCTTCACCACCACTGGTTGTTGCATTTGCTCTGGCGGGGACGACCCGCATTGATCTGACCAGTGAGCCCCTTGGTGAAGATAGCTCTGGACAACCTGTTTATCTGCAGGATATCTGGCCCGGCAATGATGAGGTTGCCGAGATGGTTGCGCAGGTCAACGCGCAAATGTTCCTCAAGGAATATGCGCAAGTCTTTACCGGGGATGAAAGTTGGCGTAACCTCCCCGTACCCGAGGGTATGACCTATGCCTGGGAGGAAGATTCCACCTATATCCGCCGCCCTTCCTTTTTTGATCAATTAGAGGTCTCGAAAATTTATCCCGGATTTCAACAAGCCAGGGTCCTTGCTGTGCTTGGTGACACCATTACCACTGACCACATCTCTCCAGCGGGATCAATTAAAGCGACCAGTCCGGCAGGAGAATACCTTCAACAGCACAAAGTCGAGGAGACCGACTTCAACTCCTACGGATCGCGGCGTGGTAACCACGAAGTGATGGTGCGTGGCACTTTTGCCAATATTCGCCTGACAAACAAAATGGTCCCCGGAACAGAGGGGGGGGTGACAAAAAACCAGCTGACGGGGCAAGAGATGAGCATCTTTGCGGCGTCAAACCACTATCAGGCAGAACAGCTACCGTTGATTGTTCTTGCGGGTCGGGAATATGGTACGGGCTCAAGCCGTGACTGGGCCGCCAAGGGGACCCGGTTGCTCGGGGTCAAAGCGGTTCTGGCAGAAAGTTATGAAAGAATTCACCGTTCAAACCTGGTTGGAATGGGAGTTCTGCCGCTTCAATTTCTCGATGGTGCCTCGGTTGACAGCTTGAATCTGGATGGCAGTGAGACCATAAGCCTCCCCGCGGTTGATGGTCTGAAGGCCAAACAGATTTTGACCCTCGATATAGCTTATGCTGACGGTCAACAGACACAGCTGGAGGTTTTGTGCCGGGTTGATACCGATCAGGAAGTGGTGTTTTTCCAGAGTGGTGGAATTTTAAATCATGTGTTGTTGGAGTTGATGGAATAAAAAAATCAAGTAACGGGCGACTCGCAGCCCGTTTCCCTCAGTGACGGTGACAGTCCGTCCCTGTGTAACCGTGAGAGACATAGGAGGCCAACATCAGGATTATCACTCCGGGTAGCACCTCCCCGTCGCACCCATCGAACGGGGTTGCCGGAGGTAAGTAACTCGCTACGTCGTGAGGCGGGCGGGAGAAG
>LLYT01000060.1 GCA_002049545.1 Deltaproteobacteria bacterium tcs-42
ACCTCCTTTTGGAGCTATGTTCCCATATGACTGTGTCAAACTATGTCACATCCACCTTTTTTTGGTGGATAGAACCGTTCAACAAAAAGACCCATTCACAGCAGTGAACAGGTCTTTAACAGTTTACGGTCAACACAAGAATCAGCTATCTACGCGTTCTCGTAATTCTTTACCGACTTTAAAAAAAGGTAATTTTTTCTCGTTGACCTCTATAGCTTCACCCGTTTTTGGGTTGCGTCCCATATACGCTTTATAATCTTTGACCATAAAGCTACCAAAACCACGGATCTCAATCCGATCATTATCAATCAAGGCCTGTGACATCGCATCAAAAATCAGGTTAACAATTTGTTCCGCTTTTTTGTAGGTCAAATTATTCTCGATTGACAGCGTCTCTACCAGTTCAGACTTGTTCATAATGCCCCCTAACGGGTTTCAGTTAGCCAACAACCAGATCAACTTATGCTATGACTATACAATATGCTCAAAACATGTCAAGAAGAGTTACATAAATTTCAAGCAGTTGGACAAATTAGATGATAGTAAATGGTGACAATGTCCAGATGACCTTCGCATCGTCCTCACCGATATTTTCCCAACGGTGAGGCAAGTGGGATTTAAAACAAAGACTATCTCCGGCTTCAAGGATGTACACATCATCAACAATAGTCATTTTAAGACGCCCCTCCATGAGATAAATCAGCTCATCGCCAGGATGATACATGTTGGTTTTTCCACTCTTGCCACCCTTTTGCACCGTACAATAAAACGACATAAATTGAGGGTCACGCAGGCCGGAGGTGAAAGATTCGGTATGCATGTGGTGTTCATCATCGTAAACAGTTTTATCGCGTTCACCCGGGTGAGTATGGACAATCTCATGCGATGTGGAAACATCCTCGACAAAATAGTTGATACTTTTATCAAATACTGTTGCAAGTCGCATCAGAATTTCGACCGAAGGAATTGTCAAGCCACGCTCGATTCTGGAAATCATATTGGAAGAGACCTGTGATTGCTCTGCCAGAATCTGAATCGTCAGATCTTGCTTAAGCCGAATTTCCTTTAACTTTTTACCGACAATTTTTTTAACCTGCATGGTTCAATTTCCCTTCTGCCGAAACAATATTTCGCAGTGTGTTGATCCGCTGGATTCAATCGATTAGACGTTTGGTGGTGGAGAAATAATCCAGAGTACTTTTGCCTGTTGATTGGAACTATTTTTCCACCTGTGAGGCATTGTCGCTTTGAAACTGAGTGAGTCACCTTTATCCAGGTGATAATCTTCCCCCTCAATCATGAAATCAAGGCATCCCTCGAGGACCATGGCAAATTCCTCTCCAGTGTGAACCATGCCGCCCTCTCCGCTATCACAGTATGGCTCCAGCGTATCGACAAAAACCGAAAAGCCGGGATCTCGTAACCCTTGAGTCAAACTCGATATCTGGTGTTTATCTTCAAAAAAGAAGATCGGATCGCCTTGACCAGAGGGGGTAAAAACAATGTTGTTGCCTTTTTCGGCATCCTCGACAAAATAACTGAGACTTAAACCCAGAGCATCGGCCAGCTTCATCAGTATTTCAACCGATGGAATTGTCAGACCACGCTCGATTCTGGAAATCATGTTTGAGGAGACTTGTGATACTTCGGCAAGGCTTTGTATCGTTTTATCACGCTTGAGACGTGATGATTTCAGTTTTCGACCTATCAGTTTTTTAACCATCCAGAACACTCCATTGTATTTTTAAAAAGCCGTTCTACCATTCAGCAATGAAGCTGTCAACCCCCATATGGGATAAGTTTCGCAAGAAATGGTAGCCCATATGGGGTAATTGTCAACCTATTTGAATCTGGAGTGGGTAAAATCCGTCGCAGCTTGCTGCGTTGAATCGAGATATAGAGGTGGAGGTGGGACTGACCACCATACTGAATTTGATACCCCGTAGTTTACTGCTAAGAGATTCATGAACCGCTGACTGCATCGAGCGTTTCCCGAATTTTGAGTAATAATTCCATTGGCTGAACAGGCTTGTTTAATAGCAGGACACCTTCCCGGACCAAGCCTAGTTCATGCAGTGAATCGAAAGTGTAGCCACTCATAAAAATAACAGGTATTGCCGTTTTCTTACTAATCTCCTGATAAAATTCGGGCCCCTTTATCCCCGGCATAACGACATCGGAAAGGATCAAAGAAAATACGGTCTTCTTTTGATCCAGAACCTTTAATGCTGCTTCAGCACAGTCGCTGGTCACAACCTGATAACCAACGGTTGTCAAGATACTGTATGTGGACTCCCTCACCAGTGGATCATCTTCAACAAGGAGAATCGTCTCTGTCCCTCCCGGCAGTTGAGTATTTGCCGGAACCTCAGATTGCACAACCGGTTGGTTTGTCAGGGGCAGATAGATCTTGAACTGTGTACCTTCTCCGGCAACACTATCCACGAGGATATATCCCTTATGTTGTTTGACAATTCCCCAGGCCATTGCCAGTCCGAGACCGGTCCCCTTTCCAGTATCTTTTGTGGTAAAAAAGGGATCAAATATTTTCTGCTGGATGCTCCTGGGGATCCCGATACCGTTATCGGCGACAGTAATGAGTGCGTACTGCCCCGGTTCTCCGTAGCCATGCATCTGACAAAAACTTCGATCAATTTCGGTCTGGCCGGTTGTAATTGTCAACACGCCACCGTCACGCATGGCATCACGGGCATTGGTTGCAAGATTCACCAGGACCTGTTCCAATTGAGATGTATCGGCCAGGATAACCAGCGGCTGTTCAAACAGTGTCAGTGTTTTCTGGATACGTTCACCGATCACCCGACCAAAGAATTCCTCGATTTTCAATATCAATTGATTCACATCAACTGGGGTCGAGGGCTCCGATTTTTTTCGGCTATAAGCCAGTAATCCGTGAGTCAGTTTCGACCCTCTCTCAGCAGCCTCACCAATCTTTTGGATTTTGGCTGAAAGTTTCGGGTTGTCAGAAATTTGTGATTGCAGCAAACCGACATAACCAGAAATAACAGTGAGAATATTGTTGAAATCGTGGGCAATTCCACCGGTCAAGGTTCCAATGGCTTCCATCTTCTGGGAATGTTGTAGCTGTTTTTCCAGGGTTTTGCGTTTTGAAACATCGATAAAAGTAATAACGCCACCCGTTAATTGATTATCTCGACTCATCGGATGTCCCCAATATTCAACCGGGATCTGATGACCATCACGATGGGTGAAAAAACCATCTTCACTGCTGATTTTATGACCGTTTGTAATTGAGGAGATAAAAGGGCACGTATTGGTATCCAGTTTCGACCCGTCAGCAACTTGAGTGCTGATCAGTTGCCAGAAGCTCTGTCCGATTAATTCTTTTTCCTCGACATAGCCGAGAATTTTCACCGTGGAAGGGTTACAAAAAACGACCTCCCCGTGCAGATCAATACCGACGATCGCTTCAGCGGTCGAATTAAATATCGTTCTAAGCATCTCTTCACTATGAGAAAGTTCACGAACAAAATGGATCCGCTCACATTCCGCTGCTGCGCGAGATGCAATAACGGATAAAAGCTCTTCTACGTGGGGCATAGATTGAAGGGGTTTCTCAGAGTAAACGTAGACCATCCCAAGGACCTGTCTGTCATGACCGAGCATCGGACAACCGATAAAACCAGAAATAGCTGAGAGATGATCGCTATCCAGATCCTGAAAGTGAGTACCGGCATTATCGGGATAAAAGCAGAATTGACCATCGAGAATCTTTTGGAAATGGGGATTGCTGGTTGGCAGGGAAAAACCCCGCTGGTGTTTGCCACGCAAGAAGCTTGCCCTGATGTCAAGCTGCTTGCCGTTGGCCAAACCAATACTGGCCCCATCGACATTCAACCACTGGCATAAGTTCTGCACAATCTCTTCTAAACATTCCTGACCGGTTAATCCAACGGTACTGCGGACAAGCGTTTGAATCGATGCTTCGTATTTCTCACGTAAAGTAATATCACGAGCCACTGAAAAGTAGACATTTCGACCATCCAGCTCAAAGAGTTGGGTTCCTATTTCAACAGGGACCCAACGACCATCTCTACTGAGCAACTCGGTCTTGAAAAGGGTCTTTCCCTTTTCTCCGATATCGGCAAGGATTGACTTGAACGCATTATCATCTTCAAGGGCGACCCGATTAATTTGATAAGGTGATAAATCCAACAATTGAGTCCGGGTATACTGGAGTAATCTGCAAGCAACATCATTGACTTCAACATATTTTCCCGGCGAACCATCAGCACAACATTCAGAAATAAAAACCGCATCTGCGATGCCATTAAAAAGTCGTAAAAAATAGTCTTTCCCCTGCGATTTGACTTCCTCTGCCATTTGTGACCCTCGCTCCGCCTTGCCTCAATAGAGTTTAAAAAGTTTCCCCACTTCCAACCTGCTTTTAATCGGAACACATTGTAGCGATTGATCAATAAAATCGCCAGATTCTTCATCGACACGATGAAGAAAAAATTCCTTTTCAAAGCAACACAACTATGCTAGCTTTCTGCGTTCTGAATAAATCTTACAGGAGAAAACTGCATGACCTCAATTTTAATTGGACTTCATATTATCGTTTCAATCGCCATGATTGTCATTGTTCTGCTGCAGATGGGTAAAGGCGCTCAGGCAGGGGCCTCTTTTGGCGCTGGCGGCAGCCAGGCCATGTTTGGAGCTACAGGCGGCAACTTCATGAGTAAAGTCACCGTTGCAGTCGCAGTTATTTTTATGCTGACAAGCTTGACCCTGGCTTACTTCTATGGATCACCCAGCTCACAAACAGTGATGCCAAGTTCAGTTGCAGCGCCAGCTACGACACCAGCAAACGCACCAACACCGGATCAATAATAGTAAATTGTTATTGACAACTGAAGATACGATTCAGTATATATACATCCCGTTTGCCGAAGTGGTGGAATTGGTAGACACGCACGCTTGAGGGGCGTGTGACCTACGGTCGTGCGAGTTCGAGTCTCGCCTTCGGCACCAATAAATCAAAATGCCCATTACCGCAAGGTAACGGGTATTTTTTTATCTGTCATATCGAGACTCGAAGCGAAGTGAGCGCAGACTTGATGTCTGAAAAGTGGTCAGGGATGACCACGCCAGCGAACGGAGGGGAGCCAACGCAGGAGAGGACGTGATGTCCGAACCATAGTTGGCGAGTCTCGCCTTCGGCACCAGTAGCAAATCCAGCAACATCCAATAAAGAACAGAAAGCCCGCTCATGTAACGGGTTTTTCTGTATTCATTCATCTGCCCTATTCCGACCATTTCAATCCTTTGACAGCTAAACGCAGCTAAATATGCCAGCGACAAGAGTGGCGGTCGGGGCAAATTTCAACAGAGTACCAAATTTCTCATTTGAGTCACCAGCGACTCAAGGAATATATTGTCAAAGGTTTTGCGTTGAATGGTATCCCTTGATTTTCTTGTAACTTTAAGAATACTATGTCGACATATTGACGACTTACTATACAAAAAAGAACATTATATGGACATCATCTCCACACTGCGAAAAACCATCCCCTGGGAAGAATTCGACTACCAGGCCCTGCTGCATGCCCTGAACGATTATGCCCACCCGCGTGACAAGATCACTGACTTGCTCGCCAAAGGGGTGATCGTGCGGGTCAAGAAAGGGCTCTATATCTTTGGCGACGCCTACCGAACCCGCCCCTACAGCCGGGAAATCCTCGCCAACCTGATCTACGGGCCATCCTGCGTGTCTCTGGAATATGCGCTCCATTACCATGGGCTGACGCCCGAAGGATCGGCGGCTCTGACCTCGGTGACCACCAAGAGAGGCAGAGAGTTCCAGACCCCGGTGGGTCTGTTTCTCTACCGGACCATTCCGGGAGCCGGATTTCATGTCGGGCTGCAACGAATTGAGCTGGACGATGGCCGGGCCTTTCTCCTCGCCGGGCCGGAAAAGGCCGTGGTCGACAAGTTCCGCAGCGACCGCGGTCTGCAGATTCGCACGCGCCGTGGTTGTCTGGAATACCTGCTTGATTCATTGCGGATTGCAGCTGAGGATCTGAACCGACTTGATGTCGACCTGCTTGACAGGCTGGCTGCTGCCTGTCAAACACCGCGTGTTCAACTGTTGGTGGACAGCATAATTTACCTGCGAAAGGAGCGCTCCTGAACATGCAGAATGTCGTTTCCCAGATGCTGGCTCACTACAACTGTCGCAGCAGTGATGACTATGTCCGGGCACTGCGGGAGATCCTTCAGGAAATTGCCCTGCTCGGCTTGTGGCGCAGCAAATTTTTCGAAAAAGCGGCCTTCTACGGCGGGACCGCCCTGCGCATCCTCTACGGGCTTGATCGTTTCTCTGAAGACCTCGACTTTTCCCTATTGAACCCCCTGCCAGGTTTTGATCTGGCAGGCTACAGCGCGGCTCTGGAAAAGGAGCTCAAAGCCTTCGGTTTTGATGTCAGGGTTGAGCAGAAAAACAAGTCGGTAGCGACACCAGTCCAGTCAGCTTTTCTCAAGGCAGATACGGTTAATCAGCTGCTGGTCA
The DNA here is from genome assembly GCA_002049545.1 of Deltaproteobacteria bacterium tcs-42. Classification (GTDB taxonomy): domain Bacteria; phylum Desulfobacterota; class Desulfuromonadia; order Desulfuromonadales; family Geopsychrobacteraceae; genus Desulfuromusa. The sequence continues at coordinate 6,554 of LLYT01000060.1, forward strand.
TTCAGGCCGACGCGGATATTGCCCGCCAGATTCCACCCGGCCAGGTGACCCGCATTAAACTGGAAGTCGATACTGATCCACCGAGTGGATTTGCGACCGAAAGCCGTTACCTGCTGCAACCGCTGCCGTTCAGTGTTCGCAGCTACACCCTGCCCGACTTGTTTGCGGGGAAAATGCACGCCCTGCTCTGCCGGCGCTGGAAAAACCGGGTCAAAGGGCGCGACTGGTACGATCTGATCTGGTACTGCAGCCACTATCCGCAGCTACACCTGGCGCACTTGGAACAGCGCATGCGGCAGAGCGGGCACTGGTCAGAGGAAATCCCCTTCACCGCAATAGCACTGAGAGAGTTTCTGCAGCAAACCATCGACCAGCTCAATGTCGATCAAGCTCGCAATGAAGTCCTCCCCTTCGTCAGTGACCCGGCATCACTGGAGATCTGGTCCAGAGAGTTCTTCTCTGAGATAGTGCAGCGCATTCAATGTCTGTAAGGTTATGGAAAAATCAAGACACTGGGGTGTCAGAGAAACAGATAAGAAAATGAGCTGATGTCCGGGTTAATATTGTGACGGCGTGAGAAATATATGGTCATCTTCATTGCCGGGGTCTTACGGACGGTTCAAGAATCTTTTAAACCAGCATAGAGCTGGAATAACGCAATAAGGTATTTATGAACAATATCGGTCGTAACGAGCCCTGCCCTTGCGGCAGCGCCAAAGGGCGCCAGACCGTGATCGAGCTTTGAATCGTATGAGCACCTCGAAGCACGCCGGGCCCGTGAAGAAGGTGGTCAACCCTTTGATTTCGGATTTTTGTGGGAAGAACTTGGTCTCACGCGGAACCTCTGATGTGAGTGAGATTATTCTTCATTTTGTCACTGGTAGCAGATTTTGTGGTTGGCCTGACTTTTCGGCTTGCGTCTTCGCACCAGCCACTATAAAGATCTGAAAGCAATATAGTTTTAGACCTTTTGTCTTTTTCAGAGGGGCCTGTAGGGTACATTTGCGTGCAAATTTACCCTTTCACCTTTTCGTTGTTTTTTGCTTTCGGGTCAACTTACAGAAACAACAGCAGGCTCAATGCCATCACTCCCATCCCGGAAATCATCCCGTATATGGAGAGATGATGTTCGCCAAACTCTTCTGCTGCAGGCAACAATTCGTCCAACGAAATAAACACCATGATTCCAGCAACTCCAGCAAACAGAATTCCAAAAACAGTCGGTGATAAAAAAGGCATCAAAAGTAGATAGCCAACTAATGCACCGACAGGTTCTGATAGCCCGGACAGGAATGATAGTTTAAAGGCCTTGGTTCGACTGCCGGTTGCAAAATAAATCGGCACAGAAACAGCGATCCCCTCTGGAATGTTATGGATAGCAATCGCTACAGCAATGGCAATACCAAGACTTGGATCGGTCAGAGCAGCGGTAAAGGTTGCCAGCCCTTCTGGAAAATTGTGGATACCGATTGCCAAGGCAGTGAACATCCCCATCCGTTTTAATTTGCCAAAGTCGTGGGCTTCGTTGTCAGGAAGAGACTGCAGCGTTTTGTCCATCTCTTCTATTGAATGCAATTCATGTGGATTCTCGTAGTTTGGCACCAGCTTATCTATGAGAGCAATCAGAGTAATCCCGCCGAAAAAGGAGAGAACAGTGATCCAGGTCCCCATCACTTCTCCATGTGTCGACATAAGTTCATCGCGAGCTTTGACAAAAATTTCAATGAAGGAGACGTAGATCATGACTCCAGCGGAAAATCCAAGTGCTGCTGAAAGAAATTTGGTATTGGTTGTCCGGGTTAAAAAAGCAAGAGCACTGCCGATACCGGTCGCCAGACCGGCAAAAAGGGTGAGCCCAAAAGCAAACAATACAGTACTGAGTTCCATGTGGTATCCGCTACAGAAGGTTTAAGGTCATGTGGTTCCAAGAACCAGAGAGTTGATCATATTGCCCGACAGGAGCAGGAGAGTCAATTGGCAGCAGGAAATGTTTTCATCAGCTCTGTTCCTATAAACACCTCCTGCTCAGGATCGTAGCGCCATGATCCCAACTGGCCAAGCTGCTGAGCCTTAACAAGCACTTTTTGTTGCTCTGTGAGTTTAAGGCCTATGCTTTGCAATTCCCTAGCTCTGTATGTGAGTTTTGCCCATAAAATCGTAATCCCTACTACCATCAACAACAGGATAGCTCCACTGAGTGAAGCGGCTCTTAATCCTTGATGGTAGATATATCTTGCTGATGTTAGAGATATCCATGTTAAGTTTGAATTAGCTAAATCGTTAATTTGTCGAAAAGCCTGAGATTTGTCTGAGTTGAGAGGATACCATCTGGATACAGCATCACCATTTTCAATGTCATCAATACTCTTTATGTTTTTGGGCGGTTTCTGCAGGGTGAAATTGTGTTGTGACTGCACTGACAGCTTTGAAAGATAATTGGGTGACAAAAATCTCCCCATCACAAATATCCCTTTTATGGGACCTTCTCCGGAACTTTGCACAATCTTACTTGCAGCTATTAGCCAATACCCATCAGAAGCAGGAAATAACCCTGAAACAGATTTCTTGGCAAGAATATTATCAAAAATAGGGCCCTGTGGGAGAAGTGAAATCAGAATTTCTTGTGGAAGGCTTGTTGCTGTGTCAGGGTCTATTCCAGAAGTTTCACCCCATACGATGTGACCATTCAGGCCAATAACATAAAGAGCGTCCAGCCCAAGAGATCCGTTGAGGTAGCCCCACGGCAGGTTAGCCTCTATATATTCTTCATTTCCATCTTGAACAAATTTATAAGTATCGTCCCACTCAGCCCAGTCTTTAGCCAGAATAGATAGTGTTTTGATTTCTGAGTTCAAAGTTTCTTGACAGCTATTCAAGCTTTTCGTGAGTTCGGATTGTTCTAAGGTTTTAAATGGGGGCAGGATAACGAATGTGCATAAGATACAAACAAAAATGGCTAAAGGAATAAAAACCTTCAAACTCTCCCAAAGTCTGATCTTTTTCATAGTCCCTCCCTGCCAAGATATATTCATTATAAGTGTATGATATTTTTAAATCGAGTCAAATTTTAGCAGATTTGGAGACTCTTCCGATTTTGCCGATGCAAAACTGTTTTCCTTGTTTTTTGACAAGCCTTTATTTCTTTTTTAAAAAAACCTTCGGTGGCCCGGCTATCCCAATAGGACCCGTAGCCTTGCCTCCCCGGTTTATTCCGGGTTTGCTATTGTCAGATTATACGTCGTCAACTTCAGCTAATACGTTTTCTGCCCAGGTACTTGCTTCGTTATATGCAGATAGCCCTGAATTGTCCGGGTCTGAAATTTCTGAAGAGTCCTGTAGAATCTTATATTCAATTTCGATAATCTTGCTGAGAGCCTGTCCGAGTTCACCCTCTTTTTCAAGAATCGCTTTAACGATGACCGGTGGTAACGAAATCTGTTCAAAAAAACATTTATTATCAATACCGAACAATAGATCGACACCTGAAAGTAACCCCACTAAAAACGCTTGGTCTGATTTGACAGAAAGGCTTTGTTCTATATAATTTTCACAAGCCTTGGCACGAGTTAAAACTAAATTTACTGTGCCACGACTGGCTGGCATATCATTTAACATCGACATCATAATGATCCATTTGCGAACCTGAATCAGCCCCAGATAAACAATAGCATCTCTTACTGAATTGACCTCACGTCCCATTGAATATACCGGACTGTTAACAATCTTGAGAAGCTGTATAGCCAGGGTCGGGTCCCGACTAATAATTTTTGTCATTTCTGCTACTTCTATTTCAGGTTGACTCACAGCATTGATTGTTGTGATAGAGCTGTTGATTTTCCCCCGAACCGGCTGCCCTTGAACCGCCAGTGGTTTTGCAAGGAAATATCCCTGAAAAAGTGAGAAACCCAACGCCTTGAATTTGTTAAATTGCGCCTCTGTTTCAACCCGTTTAGCGACCCAGATTGCTGAGTACTTCGATAGTGCGTCCATTTTTGCGGCAATGTCATGCATTGAATCATCAAGAGCATCAACCTTAAAATATTGGATGTAGTTTAAAATTGGTTCATATCTTGGATTGAAGTCAAAATCATCCAGCGCAAAACTAAATCCAAAATCTCTCCATTTTTGTATTCCCTTAATCAGGGGCTCGGTGATTTGGATAGAAGGCGTTAGTTCAATAACAACACCGTCAGGTGGAATCGGCAAAAAGGCATCAGATAACAATAACCCTTCATCAAGGTTGATGAACAATTTTCTGGTAAACAGGTCGCTTTGCTGGCCTAAGCCTGTATAGAGATTCAGCAAAACCTCACTGGTTGCCAAATCTTCACCAAATTCTTGTGCTGAAGAAGCCAACTCATGGCGAAAAAGCAGCTCAAATCCAAACAGATCCTTCTGCGCCGAATATATGGGTTGTCTTGCGAGCAGAGTTTTGTCTTGAGATTTTCCTGTCTCCATATCGATCTCCCCTGTGGTGTTACTGTTTATTGTCCCATTACGCTGGTGAAATCTATGGACTTTAGTCCAAGACTTTCAGTTGCTATTCATGTACAGATGAGGGGGGGGGCAGTTACTGCCAGTACTTCCCCTCACCCGACGCTAAAGCATCACTTTTGTCCGAAAAGTTATGACATAAAGAATCCATTTTAGACCAACGGCAAGCAGCTCCACCGCGTCGTATAGGCGGGTGATAAATGTGATTGCTTCATGAACCAATCTTTCTTCGGTCGTTGCCCGCCAAACCAGATCTGCCCCTGGCCACTGTGGTTGATTGAATCGATCGCTTGCATCAGTTTGTCACGGTTTGGATTATCAGTCTGAGGATGAAACAAGTCATACTGAGCCTGACCGGGCAAGCAGAAGTCACCCAATATGACTCCCCCCTTGGCATAACGGTAATCTTTTTTATAAATTGTATCAAACAACCGGGTCGCCATCCTGAGGATGTCACGGGTATCCGAGCTGGGGTTTATCAGTTTACCTGTCGCTGAATTGCTGTAGTACGGATCAGTTTTGCCATGGGGGCTGGTGCGGATAAAAACATTCACCGTCTGGGCAAGCTGCCCCCCTTCCCTCAGTTTTTCAACGGCCCTTGCGGCAAAACCACAGATGGCTTCACGGAGCATTGTGCTGTCGGACATTTTCTTTTCAAAGGATCGGGAACAGACAATCTGCTGCTTCGGTGCTGGCGAGTTATCCAGCTCGATACAGGACTCACCATTCAGCTCCCTGACAGTTCTTTCCATGACGATGGAGTAGTGCCGCCTGATTTGTTGTGTGTCGATCTGCGCAAGCTTCAGGGCCGTTGTGATCCCCTTCCCTTCAAGGCTGCTGGTATGCTTTCGGCCAACACCCCAGACTTCTGCTACCGGCGTGAGAGCAAGAAGCTTCTTTTGTCGTTCCGGGTCTGAGAGGTCAACAACCCCTTGGGTTGCTTTATATTTTTTAGCTGCATAATTTGCCAGTTTTGCCAGGGTCTTGGTGGGAGCAATGCCAACGCAGACCGGCACCCCGATATGCTGATAGACAGTCGATCTGATTTTCTGACTGTACTCTTCAAGATCACAGAATCCGGAGAGGTCAAGGAACGCTTCGTCAATAGAGTAAACTTCCAGGCTGGGGGTAAACTCTTCCAGGGTCTGCATCACCCGGGCCGAGATATCCCCATACAGAGTGTAGTTGGATGAAAAGACTTGCACCTTGTGCCGTTTAATCTGATCAACGACCTGGTAAAGAGGTGTTGCCATCTTGATCCCGAGATCTTTAACTTCCTGGGAACGGGCAACAATACAGCCGTCATTATTAGACAGAACAGCAACGGGGACATTCTTCAGGTCGGGGCGAAACAGTCGCTCGCAGCTGCAGTAGAAGTTGTTGCAATCCACCAGAGCGAAGGTCCGGTTCATGATTTTCTCAAGCTATGAATGGATGTTGTGACCACCCCGAAAATTTCCAGATCAGACCCTTCGGGGATATCAACCGGGTGATGCTGCTTGTTCATCGGAATCAGTCTTGTCGCAGGGGTTATCTCCAACTTCTTGACCGTCAGTTCACCATTGAATGAGGCAATCACAATATCACCATGCTGTGCCGTAATGGAGCGATCCACAACCAGCACATCGCCGGGGAAAATCCCGGCATCTATCATCGAATCACCCTGCGCTCTGACAAAATAGGTGGCTGCTGGCTTGGTGATGCAGAGTTCATTCAGATCCAGCTTACGTTCACAATAATCGGACGCGGGGCTGGGGAAGCCTGCAGGAACGTTATCGAGAAACAAGGGGATGTCCAGTGGGGTGAAATCACTGCTTGTACCGATTGGGATGGCAGTCATTGTATCATGTCATCCCTGTACTTCGCATAAACCTCCTGAAATTCTCTATTCATCCCGGAAAAGCATTCAACCTGTGTTGCGGATAATTCTTCCCAGCTGAGATATTGAGCCCCCGATTCATTAATGATACTGACAAATACACCTTCAACAATTTCTACCGATTCCTTGGCGTTGATTTTAATCATCATAAAATTATGCTCTCCCATTTGTAACTATTCACCACCACTACTGATAGGGGCTTGTGGTACCCATGGCCGGCGCAAAGTGGCCCTTGGAATGGGTGCCTCAAGGCATTGCTGAACAGTTACTCCCATTTTAAATAATTACGTGGCAGAAAATTACTTTCTACTTTCCAGTTGGTGGACTTTGAGCAGGTTTGTCGTCCCTGGAGCCGAAAGAGGACTCCCCATTGTGATAACAACAAGGTCATCGCACTTTAGCAGGCCATGCTCAAGGACTGCTGTTTCAACCGATATGATTTGTGCCTCGGTATCTCCCTGAATATCGACCAGCAACGAATCCATGCCGCGATAAAGGGCCAGCTGACGTTGCACCTGCTGATCTGGTGTGACCGCAATAACCGGCAGGGCCGGTTGATATTTAGCGATCAACGCAGCTGTGCTACCGGTCTGGGTAAACGCAAGGATAGCTGCAGCCCCAGTATTTTCGGCGACCTGACAAGCGGCTTGTCCAATCGTATCCGGAAGGCTCTGCTGCGATAGATTGGCCTCCGTTGCAAGGTAATATCGCGATTTCAGGTTGGGTTCTTTTTCAACATCCTGGGCGACGCGATCCATAACTTTAACCGCCTCGACAGGATAGCGGCCTGCTGCTGTTTCTCCTGAAAGCATGACGGCATCTGTCCCGTCAAGGATGGCATTGGCAACGTCTGAGGTTTCTGCTCTGGTTGGGTGCGGGTGTGCGACCATACTTTCCAACATCTGGGTTGCAGTAATGACCGGTTTTCCCTGTTGATTACATTCTCTAATAATCCTTTTTTGAATCAACGGCACCTGCTCAGACGGAACTTCAACCCCCAGATCACCACGGGCAACCATCACGCCATCGGTAACCGCAAGGATGGCGGAGAAATTTTCCACGGCTTCGGGTTTCTCAATTTTTGCAACGATTTTAATTGCAGAATTCCGCGCAGATAAAAGTTGCTTCAGGTGGCTAACCTCATCGGCGGTTCGAACAAAAGAGAGGGCTACCCAGTCGAGCTGATGGTTAATGGCAAATTCCAGATCGGCTAAATCCTTGTCGGTCATCGCCGGGGCAGAAACATCAACCCCCGGCAAATTGATCCCTTTACGATCCTTGAGTGAGCCACCAACCTTCACCCGGCAATAAACTTCTCCGGCTTCGATTTTTAAAACTTCCAGTTCCAGTTTCCCATCATCAAGTAAAATCCGATGCCCGGGAAGGACATCCTCAGGCAACGCCTGATAAGTTGTCGGGATCAAGCCCTCAGCCCCCTCGACTTCAGCGGTCGTGATAACAATATCCTGACCCGCTTCAAGTTTTTGGCTACCACCCCGCATCAGACCGGTACGGATTTTAGGGCCCTGTAAGTCACCCAGGATGGAAACAGATTTTTGATACCTGGCAGAAAGCTCGCGAATCTGTGTAATCCAGGTTTTTTTTTGCGCAAGTTCACCGTGGGAAAAATTCAGCCTAAAAACATCCACACCTGCTTTGAGCAGGTCTTCCAATTGATTTTTCTCAGCGCAGGAAGGGCCAACAGTCGCGACTATTTTGGTTCGACGATACATCGTTTCTCCAGAATTTTTTGCATAGTTTTTAATCAATGGTGGGTAAAATTCCCCGCGGCTTGCCGCATTAATCACAAGGGTGGGCACCGCCCACCACCTGTGATTGGTGACGCAAAATCTGGTGGGCACAAGCCGTTTAAAAATCATTCAATCTGTTGTCAACCAACAAGAATGATCCGCAAATCCATGACATTAGTTTTTGTCGGTCCAATTTTATACAGATTCCCCAATTTGTCAAAAAAATGATAGGAATCATTGTTGTCGAGATAACTCTGTGGATCAAGTAAGAGGGCCTCTGCCCTTGGTAGAGTTGTTTCATCAGCAAGAGCCCCTGCGGCGTCTGTGGGGCCATCGGAACCGTCAGTTCCTGCACTTAAGACAGTGATATTTTTCATCCCGGCCATTTTAATAGCGGCAGCCAGGGTAAACTCCTGATTCCTCCCCCCTGTCCCTGTTCCACGGATCGTGACTGTCGTCTCACCACCGGAAAGGAGGCAGGCAGGTGGTTGTACAGGCTGCCGATGAAGTTGGATTCCCCGTGCGATGTCAATATGATTCGCTGCAACATCGCGGGTTTCCCCTTCCAGCATGGAAGAGAGCAACAAGGTGTTGTAGCCCAGTTCATCTGCTTTTTCTTTCGCCTTCACTAAAGCGTCATCATTGCTGGCAACAATAACATTCCGGGTTTTGTCGAAAATTTCCTGACCCGATTTTGGTGTTTCAGCAACTTCTCCAGAAATACCTGCCTCAATGTAGCTCAGGACACTGCCAGGGATTTGATTTTCAATCTTGTATTTTCGGAATATCGCCCTGCAGTCAGCAAAGGTTTTTGAATCGGGAACACAGGGGCCCGATGCAATACTGTCAAGATCATCACCAACCACGTCAGATAAAATCAGCGTAATCAGGGTTGCCGGATAAACCACTCTGGCCAACCCGCCCCCCTTGATGACAGACAAATGTTTTCTGATTGCATTCATTTCATGGATGGTGGCACCGCAAGCGAGTAGAATCCGGGTGGTTTTTTGTTTGTCTGCAAGGGTCACTCCAGCAACAGGGAGCGGCAGAAGTGATGATCCGCCACCAGAAATCAAACATATAACCAGGGTGGACTCATCAGCCGAATCTGCAAGCTGATAAATAGCCTGTGCTCCGACTAAACCGTTCTGATCGGGAACGGGGTGTCCAGCTTCCTGGATCTTTGTCTTTTGCAGCTTTTCCAGATGATCATATTTAACTGTAACGAGTCCTGTTGAAATCCGGTCCCCAATAATTTCCTCTATCGCTTTGGCCATTGATGCACCCGCTTTTCCGGCACCGATGACATAGATATTGTTATATTGGCTTAGATCGTAATTTTTTCCGGCAACGGTTAATACTTCATCGTCAAGCTGGCAAAACTTCTTGATAGCGGTACCGGGAGCAACAGTCTGCAGCCCGGCCTGAAAAATATCTATGGCATGTTGTTTAAAATAATCGCAAGGCATAGGGGGTCCTACGAGACGAATTTATATATAAATGCTGAATTTACTTGAAACTAATGATTTTTTTTAGTTTAATGCTTGTTAACATTTATCCATAGTCAGGAGCATGTCTGGAAATAGTTATTCTCAACTGTGGCTGATATCACCTGTCATATCACAGAACGGCAAAGGAAGGACAGCAGATGCCATTAACTGGCGAACTAGAACACTTACCTATCGTAGATGTTATTCAGCTTATTCACTCGACCCGGAAATCGGGGACACTGAATGTCTACAGTCGAAAAGGTGAGGGACAATTAGTATTTAACAAGGGCTATATTATCAGTGCGACCCATTCCAGTGAAAAACTGAAAATCGGTAAAATTCTACTGGAAGGTCACATTATTGACCAAGCCGATCTGGATAAAGCCCTCGGTGTCCAGGAACTATCGGGTGATGAACGCAAGCCCCTGATTGCCACCCTGCTGGATCACTGCGGGCTGTCTAAGGATGCCGCATTTAAAGCCCTTGAAACGCTGATTGAAATGACAGTCGTCGAAATGATCTGCTGGACGCGGGGCATTTTTACTCTCGATATTGATGAAATTAATGTCTCTGATGACTACCGCTATTTACCGAAACAGCTGCAAACAGTCACTTTAGATACGCAGATGGTCCTGATGGATGCACTGCGCATATTTGATGAAAAAGTTCATTCTGGTGAAATTCAACTATCCACCGAACCTCTCGAAGATCTCCCCCTGCAACAAGACGAAGACGGAACAGAACCCGGAAGGCCAGAGATCGCCGCTGACGAGGAACTGCAGGTTTCAGAAGATCTTCTTGGCCTGGCCGATCTTGATAAAATAGAGCGAAAGAAACCGCATGTTTTCAAGGGGCTGGAAACATTTGACCCTGCAGATATCCATCGTCAGGTCATGGAACAAAATCTTCCCGATATTTCGGCAAGTGGTCAAGATGAGCTTGTCGGTTTTTTATCCAGCATATCAACAACCTATCAGCTGGATGATGGTAACCTCCCAGCAACTTCAAAATCCCAAGCCGTCATTGTTTATACCTGTGATGATTTTTTACAGCATGCCATTATGACTATCTGTAAAAAAGAGGGCATTCTGGTTTTTGTCACGGCCGACCGAAGTGAATTAGATAATCTGATTGACAGAGCATTGCTTAAGTACCTAGATGTTAAGTGCCAGCACATCGTAGACAAAAAAATGTGCCAGGACATCGTTTACAAAATAGATCTCTGACAATCGAATAGCCACCCTTTATTCTTCTGAGCATTTCCACTGTGGAGGTGCTCATGAATGAAGAAGAAAAACTACGTATCT
>LLYT01000061.1 GCA_002049545.1 Deltaproteobacteria bacterium tcs-42
GAGCAAGACGGAAATCGCATTTTCGGCTTGCGGAGTTGAAAAGGCCCAGGATGGGACTTTTTCAACATCCTGATAGATCCTTCTGTCATTTTTTAGCCCAGGGGTTGCTGATGATAAAAAAACAGCTTCTACTTGCATTGGGTTGCATCATGTTGCTGGCCGGGTGGCTGAGTGCATTTTTGCTTGGCAGCACTCCGCAAACCCGACCTCTCTATATTCTTGGACCAACATTGTTGCTTGGTTTTGGTATGGGTGTGGTTCGTAAAACGGTCAGTTGGAAGCTGACCGCTTTAACTCTGGCGTTGACCGCATTAATGGCAGTGGCTGTTACAAACCAATTTTATCCCGGCAAAACTATCAGTATTTCTGCGTTTCAGAACCGGCTACAGGGGAGTGCAGAAAGGGGCAAGCCTATTCCGCTGAGCGTCAGGGATGCCGATCGTACCGGGAGTTTTGCTGAGCCACGCACCCTTGAAGCGTTTGCCGATATACAAGTGCAACTGTTCAGCAAATTACCAGATGGGCCGCGAATGATGGTTTTTGATCCTGCGGGTCATCTGTATGTCAGTATTCCCGGACTCGGGGCAATCTACCTGTTGAGAGACAGAGATGGTGATGGTTTTGCTGAGCAACCGATTCTTTATCATGTCGGGATGGATCGACCCCATGGGATGGTTTGGGATGATGGTCATTTGTATGTCGCTGAAACAGAGCAAATATTAGAGCTTACGGATACAGATCAGGATGATCAGGTCAATCAGGTTCGAGTTGTGTTGGATGGATTACCCGACGACGGTGGCCACTGGACCAGAACTCTCGCACTGGGAAAGGATGGTTTTCTGTATCTATCTATCGGCTCTCGATGTAATGCCTGCGAAGAAGAAGATCCAAGGCGTGCGGCTATTCTGCGGGTTCATCCTGAAACGGGGGAATCTTCAATTTTTGCTCGTGGTTTGAGAAATAATGTCGGGCTGGCCTTTTCTCCAGATGGAGAAGTCCTCTGGGGGAGCGACAATGGACGTGATGGATTGGGCGATGATCTCCCTCCCGATGAAATCAACCAGATTATTGAAGGTGGTGATTATGGTTGGCCGGCTTGTTACGGTCAACAGCTTCCCGATCCTGAATCAGGTACGCTGGAGCAGTGTCGTGAAACAATTCCCAGCAGCGTCGATTTGCCAGCCCACTCAGCCCCCTTAGGAATAAGTTTCGGTGATCGATTGCATGCACCGGAAGAATATCGCCATAGCCTTTACGTCGCTTTTCATGGTTCCCGGGATTGCAGTGAGCCGGTGGGTTACAAATTGGCAAGAGTTGCCTTTCAAGATCAGCGAATGGGCAAAGTGGGGCAAGAATTTTTACGTGGTTGGCTGGTTGAGGGTCGTGCTTGGGGGCGACCAGTCGCGCCGGTGGTCGGTCCCGATGGCAACCTCTACCTGAGCGATGATCATGCTGACGCAATCTATAAAATAAGCTGGATCAAGTAGGTGGCCGAAATGATTTTCCTCTTGACACCTCAGGGGCGATTTGGTACTTCAAGTCGCACGTTAAATCAGCGTTTAACGGCCCCGTCGCCAAGTGGTAAGGCAGAGGTCTGCAACACCTTTATCAGCAGTTCGAATCTGCTCGGGGCCTCCAATATTCAGAGTGCCAGCCAATTACGGTTGGCACTCTTTTTTTCTTCTGCCAAAAAGATCCTGACTTCGATATTGTCATAGTCATAATCTTTACCTGGCTAGTGTCGTGTCACCTATGAAGTGTCGGTACTTGCTGGTTCTTTTACCCATCAACTGCGTTACGTTTTCCGCTGTATAGCTACGGCTATGCAGCGAAAACCGTGCCTTGTTGACACGCAGAATCCCGGCGCAATTTTCCGCCATCTCATGCATGACACGACACTGGTTTGTGAGACTATCAACTTATGGATCTCTTCTCTCCACAAATAATTATCCTCACCCTGACCATGGGGTCATTTGCCGGGTTTTTAGCCGGATTATTGGGGATTGGTGGTGGGGTCATTCTGGTCCCCCTTTTTCTCTGGTTGTTTTCTATTGCTGGTTTTCCTCCTGATCTGATCGTCCATACCGCCTTCGGCACCAGTCTTGCCATTATTCTACCAACTGCAATCAGCAGTACTTTGGGGCACCGCAAACGTGGCAATGTCGAATGGTATATGGTAGCCTTTCTGGCTTTTGGTGGGATTTTTGGCTCCCTCCTTGGTTCATCGATAGCAGCGGTCCTCCCCGGGGATAAACTCAAGATGTGTTTCGGCTTGATGCAAATCATCATCAGCTTGAAATTACTCTTCTATAAGCCGTATGTTCGATCGGATAATCAGCGAAGAGCCAAGCGTATCCCTTTATTCCTGGTTGGCTTTGCCGGCGGTCTGTTTGCGTCTTTCTTTGGCATGGGAGGCGGTGTCATCGCTGTTCCGCTGATGTTGATGGTACTCCAGTTACCCATTCATCTGGCCGTAGGAAATTCCAGTGCCCTGATTGTTGTCTCGTCCTTTTCAGCGGTCATTTGTTATGTCTGGTATGGGGTTCAGAATCCCGGAGTGACACCATTTTCGATCGGTTATGTTAATATATTAGTGACACTGATCGTCGCCCCCTTATCAATAATTTTTGCCAGAATCGGCGTTAAATCGGCCAGTCACACCAGTCAGACCAAGTTGGTGAAAATATTTGCTGTGCTACTGATGATCGTTGGCTTTAAAATTCTACTTCAGTTGTAGGAGGAACAGATGATCCGTCACCCGGCAGTTTCCGGTAGCTTTTATCCCGCTAACCCCGAAGAGTTATTAACTCAACTCGATTCCCTCTTGCCCGTTGGTGATGAATCGAGAAAAGTTAAAGGGATTATCGTTCCCCATGCAGGCTACATATATTCGGGGGCGGTTGCCGGAGAAGTTTTTGCTGCATCGCAAATCCCCAAACGGGTTATCCTGATTGGGCCGAACCATCATGGCAGGGGTGATGATATTGCGGTCAGTGGCGCCGTTAGCTGGGCGACTCCGTTGGGGGAAGTCCCGATTGCAACCGCTTTGCGTGATCAGCTGGTCGCCGGAATTCCCGCCTTATCGATCGATAATCAAGCACACAAACATGAACACTCTTTGGAAGTCATGTTGCCATTTCTGCAGCGCCGACAGCCGGAATTGCAGATAGTACCGATTGTTCTGGGACACTTGTCGTTAGCAGATTGTCTCCAGCTCGGGACTGCTCTCGCTGCAGTATTAGAAAATCGGGAAGATGAGGTGCTTCTGCTTGCCAGTACCGATATGAATCATTTCAGTAGTGCGCAAACATCCGAAAAACTCGATTCGCTGGCAATCAGTGCTATGACCGCTTATGATCCACAGCGCCTCTATCGGGTTGTCAGAGAAAATCAAATCAGCATGTGTGGCGTACTGCCCGCCGTCACGGTGATGCAAACGGCTTGCAAACTGGGTGCCAGAGAGTGTCAATTGGTTCGATATGCCCATTCGGGTCAGGTCAACGGTGATAACAGCCGTGTCGTTGGTTATGCCGGATTGACTTTAGAATAGATTCCCGCTCCTGAGGGAGAGGGGAAAGTTTATAACTAAGAGGAGTTTACATGTCTGAATTACGGGTCCGTTTTGCCCCCAGTCCTACGGGATATCTCCATATCGGTGGAGCCAGAACGGCTTTATTTAATTATTTGTTGGCCAAAAGTCAGGATGGTGCTTTTGTCCTGCGGATCGAAGACACCGATGTTGCCCGCTCAACTCAGGAATCGGTTGACGCCATTCTTGATGCCATGAAGTGGCTCGGTTTGTCCTGCGATGAAGGACCACTTTATCAGTCTGATCGATTTGACTTGTACAAACAAAAAGTTCAGCAATTACTTGAAGAAGGCAAAGCCTACCGTTGTTATTGTACGGCTGAGGAGCTTGATGCCAAACGGGAAAAGGCCAAGGAGGAAGGGCGCAAACCCAAATATGATGGCACCTGTCGTCATCGGACTGACCAGCCCGATGCTCCCTATGTGGTTCGATTTAAACTTCCAGAAGGGAGAGAGGAGACAACCTTTATTGATCGAATCAAGGGGGACATCAACTTCCACCATGATGAACTTGATGATCTGATTATCCAGCGAACCGATGGTACACCGACCTACAATTTTGTTGTTGTCATCGATGATGCCGAAATGGGAATTAATCTGGTGATCCGTGGTGATGACCACATCAACAATACTCCGCGCCAGATTCTCCTCTATGAAGCTCTTGGTTATTCAGTTCCTGAGTTTGCCCATGTGCCAATGATTCTTGGCCCTGATAAAAAACGTTTATCCAAGAGACATGGCGCAACGTCGGTGATGGCCTATCAGCAACTGGGTTATCTTCCCGAGGCACTGGTTAATTATCTGGTTCGACTGGGGTGGTCATATGGCGATGAAGAAATTTTCAGCATGGCTGATCTGATTGAAAAGTTCAGTCTTGACAATGTCGGTCGTTCTGCCGGCGTGTTTAATCCCGAAAAACTTCTCTGGCTCAACAGCCATTATATTAAAACTGGAGACCCGCAGCGGCTGGCTGAATTGCTGAAGCCATTCCTGAAACAGCAGGACATTGACTTTGAAGGGGGGCCGACGTTGGTTGAAGTCGTTAAGGGATTGCAGGAGCGTTCAGCTACTTTGGTCGAGATGGCAACCGGAGCAGAGTTCTATTTTGTTGATCAAGTCAGTTATGATGAAAAAGCGAAGAAGAAGTTTTTAAAGCCCGAACAGAAAGAACTTTTTACTGTTCTGCTGGATAAATTAGGGGCATGTCCATCTTTTACCGAAGAACTGTTGGAGAAAGCTTTTGCTGAAGTCATGGAAGTGACCGATTTGAAATTTGGTAAAGTGGCCCAACCATTGCGGGTCGCATTGACGGGTGGAGCCCCCAGCCCGGGTATTTATGATGTTTTGACGGTGCTGGGTAAAGATATTTCTCTTCAACGGATTAGCCAGGCGATCGAAATTCTGGGCGCTTAAGCGTTAAAGGCCCGGTAAAGCAGATGCTTTGCCGGGCCTTTTCGACTTTGCTGATTCAGCTGCAACTACAACTACAACTGCTGCTTGATCCATTGATCAAGTTGCTCAGAAATCTCCTCAGGCATATCTATAAACTTCATCCCGATCCCCGGCTCATAAGGAAAATGGGTCCCCTGGGGACGTTTCCACACAACCTCACAACAACAACTAGCTGTCCCGGTTAAAGGGGCAGGAAGTTGGAATTCAAGGTCAATCTGCTCTCCAGCCAGAATTGGCTTGGTTGTCGAAATAAACATCCCACTTTTACTGATATTTTTGCTGTAACCAAAAAAAACCGGGCGTTCACCAGTAATAAGCACCTTTTGTATAATCAAAGGTGTGCGTAGATTTTTTCTGCAATCGGCTTTGGGTCGATCTGCTTCGTCATGCATAAGTGCCCCCGTATTCTCAGTTCCTTGTAAGCTTTTAAGGTATTCGATACTCACCTGTGATGCAATATTTAAATATCATAATGGCATAACCGGGATTTCGAATCAGTTCGATATTTGATTGACAAAAACAACTATCGGGCTAAACTCGAACGTATTCGAGTTTAGCGTGGAGGCATCTATGGTTGGTATTAGAGAACAGAAGAAACTTGAGACAAGAGAGGCGATTCAAGCTGCAGCAGTGAAGCTTTTTGCTGAGAATAGTTTTGAAAAAACCAGTATTGAAGACATTGCAACAGAAGCTGGTATTGGAAAAACAACCGTTTACGGATATTTCACCACCAAGAATGACATATTTATCAGTTACTGCGATGAGGAGCTTGATCTGGCATTTGCTCAGCTGCGAGCATCCGATTGCGACGAGAAGCCATTGCTTGAGCTGTTGGTCGAATTTTTTATGCTCAAATTTACCTTTGTCACCAAAAATCGTGAGTTTGGTCGACAAATGTTGCGAGAAATGGTTTTCCCCGGCGAAGTGAACGAGAGAGCCAAGGTGCACGATCAACGTTATTTTGACATCCTTCAGGGTTTTTTCACAACAGCACAAGAACGCGGTGAAGTTTCCAAAAAGCATGACAACTTTCACCTTTCCGTCCATTTCTTTTCTCTTTATCTGGGCCTTTTAGCTGGTTGGTTTACTGGATACCTGAGTACTTTAACGGAAGTGGAAGAGGGGATGCGAACCATGTTCAGCCAGGCAATAGGGGGAATTGAGAAATGAAAAAATGGTTGATGACGCTATTCATTCTGTTGCTTTGTGGCCACCCCATAGCGGTTTTGGCCGATCAACAAAACCCTCAAAGTGTAGCTGCTTTGATCGCTCTCGGACTCAAAACAAATCTTGGCTTGCAGATTGAGCTAGTCGAGGTGGCAAAGGGGCGTGAGGGGGTTGAAATAGAAAAATCGGTATTTGATAGCACTGTTTTTGCATCAACAGAGTATGAACGGTTTTCGCATCCATATGAGTCCGGTTTTACCCCTTTATCAAAAAACAAAGGAGAAAAACTTTCCGGACAGGCGGGAATCAGCAAGCGTTTTTCAACCGGCCTCATGACCTCGCTGGCTTTGAGTTCAGAGTGGGGGACCGACAATGACCTGAGTAACAATCTCGACCCTCGTTATCGAACGGCTCTGCTTCTCGATCTCACTCAGCCACTGCTGCGCAACCTTGGGTCATCGGTCAATACAACGCGAGTGGAGATTTCTCGTAATCAACAGCGGCAGGTCTCTTTAGGTTATCTGCTGGAAGCGCAGAATTTGATTTTGCAATTGGAATCAGCGGCAAGACAACTTGCGGCAAAAACTGAAATCATCCAATCACGCCAGGAAGCGCTTACATTGGCTGATGAGCTGTATCAGGCAAACCAAAAACGTTTTGCCGCCGGATTTATCCCCGTTTCCGAGGTTCAAGAAGCTGAAACAGCACAGGTGGCGCGACAACTCAGTCTGACTCTGGCTGTCCAGGAACGGGATTTATTGCAGCAAGAATTGAACCGGCAGCTGAACCATAATTTGGCACAAGAGTTTGATCCTGCCACTCTGGTTAGTTCTGACCTTGAGCAGAAGACTGCAGAAATACCAGATATTGACCAACTCCTCAAAACGGCATGCCAAAAACGACTTGAGCTGAAAATTAATAACTATGCTGTGCAGAACAGTTCCCTGCAGCAGGACTATTTACACAATCAACTGAAACCACAGCTCGATTTGAAATTTCAAGCCGGTATTAACGGCCTCTCCGGTCATGAGCGCAGTTCTGCTGCTGCCAGTCGTTATTCGGGCAATTGGCCCGATTCTTTTGGCAGCATGAGTGAGGTGGATGGCTATCAATGGCGTACCAGTCTCGAATTTTCAATGCCAATCGGTAATCGTTCGGCAAAATCGCGGTATCGTCAGGCAGTGCTGCAACTGAAACAGGATCGATACAGACACAAGGATATTGAAGCTGTTATCAAAAATGACTTGGCCCGGCAACGGGTCAATATGATTCACGCAAAAGAGCAACTTGAAATCACGAAAAAATTTGAATCTTTGGCGAAGCAATCGTTGCAACAGGAACAACGTCGTCTGGACGAGGGGTTGTCTGATACCTTCCGGATGATTTTCTTTCAGCAGAAAATGATTGATGCAAAAATCGATCGGATTAATGCGATCACCCGTTATCATCTGGCTCACGCTCAAATGGAATTTGCCACAGGGCAGATTTTTGAACGGCATAATATTGTTCTGACAAATAATGTAGAGGAGTTAAGCCTTGAAAATATTTAACAAATTGGCATTTTCAATCATTTTTTGCGGGTTGTGTTTTTGTCTCCTGTCATCTTGTCGTTCTTCCGAAGATAGTTCGGCACAAGAGGTTATAAAACCTGAGAAGATTGTAACTGTCGCTATAGAAAAGCTTCAACTTGATAATCTAACTGAAACTTTCACTTTGCCTGCGAATCTCGAAGCCTGGGAGGATCTCTCTCTGGCAGCCGAGACTGCCGGCACGGTTCAAAAAATTAACTTTAAAGAAGGGGACCGGGTCAAGGCGAACCAGGTTCTATTGGAGATAGATCCTGAAACAATTAAAAGCTTTCTGTATCGAGATCAGCAGAATGTTGCAGTTATTGAGCGTAAACTGAATCGTTATCAGATACTCGAAGAAGATGGACTGGTCAGTCAACAGGAACTGGACGATCTTGAAAATCGCCTGACTGCTGCCAGAGCAACTCTTCAAACAACCAGGTTACAGTTGCAGAAAAGTTCACCACGGGCTCCGGTGAGCGGTATTGTTGATCGTCTTTATGTCGATCGTGGCGAGTATGTTGATCCGGGTCGACCGTTATTAAGGTTGGTCCAGGTCGAAAAACTGAAAGTTATCGCTGATGTTCCCGAAAAAGATGTTCCGTTTCTTGAAATTGGGCAGTCGGTCGAAATAATTCCGGCGGCCATCAATACTCAATCTGCTGCGTCGATTCCCGGGGTCATTGAATATATCGCATTCTCTGCAAACCCTACGACCCGGACTTATCGCACTAAAATTGTCATCGATAATGGCTCTGCCAAGCTTCGTCCTGGAATGATCGTCCGGGCAGAATTTATTCGACAGCGATTGGATCAGGTTATATCTATCCCTCTGTTTGCGGTGATGGACCGTGAAGGAGAGAAAATTGTTTTTCTGGCAGAAAACGGGGTGGCGAAAAAAGTGAAGGTTGTCACTGGTAGTTCTGTCGGTCAGCGTATTGTTATCAAGCAGGGACTCTCTGCAAATCAAACTCTTATTGTCAAGGGGCAGCAGCTGTTGGCTGATGGTACCAGAATAGTCGTGGGAGAAAATTAAAGATGCTGATTTCTAATGCAGCGATTGATCGACGCAGTACCGTTTTTGCGTTGATGTTGATTATCCTGATCGTTGGAATTTACAGTTATGTAGTTTTACCACGGGAATCAACTCCTGATATTACCATTCCTTACGTTCTGGTTGTTACGCCCTATGAAGGGGTGACACCTCACGACATTGAAAATCTCATCACTTATCCGATTGAACGTAAACTCCAGGGATTGAAAGACGTTGAAAAAATCCGTTCAGTCAGTGCTGAAGGATCTTCAATGATCACCATCGAGTTTGTCCCCGAAGTTGATATTGACAATGCGTTGCAATGGGTCAGGGATAAAGTTGATCAGGCTAAAGGGGATTTGCCTGGCGATCTTGAAAACGATCCGTCGGTGTTGGAAATCAATCTGTCTGAATTTCCAATTCTGATGGTAGCAGTTTCCGGGCAGGTCGATGAAACTGTCCTGAAAGCGGTTGGAGAGGGGCTGGAAGAGCGTATAGAAGAAATATCCGGTGTCCTTGATGTGGTTTTGACCGGTGGCCGGGAACGGCAAATCCGGGTCGAATTTGATCCTGATCGACTCTATGCTTACCGTATCTCCTTGAGTGAAATTGTCCGTGCTATCCGGCAGGAGAATGTCAATATACCCGGCGGCAGTATCGATATCGGACAGGGTAAATATCTCCTCCGGATTCCCGGAGAATTTTCTGACCCGGATGAAATTGACAATCTGGTTTTAACCGAGCGGGATGGCCAGGTCATCTATTTCAAGGATGTTGCCAGAATCGTCGATTCTTTTGAAGATCGTACCAGTTATGCACGATTAAACGGCAATCAGAGTGTCTCTCTTGCCATCAAAAAAAGGACGGGTGCCAATATTATCGAAGTTGCTGATCGAGTATTTGCGTTGCTCGAATCTGCAGATCAACTTGTCCCGCCGGGAATTGATCTGGCGGTGACATTCAATCAGGCAAAAGATATCCGGCGGATGGTTTCTGAACTGGAGAACAATATTATTACCGGACTTATTCTGGTTGTTCTCGTTCTGTTTATGTTTCTGGGATTACGTAATTCAGTATTTGTTGCCATAGCCATTCCCTTTTCGATGCTCCTCTCTTTTGCGGTGCTGCAATTCCTTGGCATTACTCTGAATATGGTGGTGTTGTTCAGTTTGATTCTGGCATTGGGGATGCTGGTTGATAATGCCATTGTTATTGTCGAGAATGTTTACCGACACATGCAGGATGGATCCACGGGGATAAAAGCCGCCAAAATTGCCGTATCAGAAGTTGGCTGGCCGGTGATCAGCTCAACCGCGACAACGCTCTGCGCCTTTTTCCCCATGACCTTCTGGCCGGGGATCATGGGCGAATTCATGATGTTTCTGCCGTTGACATTGATTATTACCTTGACGGCATCATTGTTTGTCGCGCTGGTTATAAACCCGACGGTCTGTGGCCATTTCATGTCATTGAGCAAGAAGGCCAGACGCAAAGAAAAAACACCGGGCAAAATAATCCACTGGTATGGACTGACCCTGAAATACGCACTGAAACAGCGGTTACTTGTCGTTACCGCTTCCTTTTTCCTGCTGTTTGGAATTGGTGCCGCCTACGCAGTTCTGGGGCATGGGATAGAACTGCTCCCTGATATGGAACCGAATCTCGCTTTCGTCGAAATAAAAGCACCTGAGGGGGCAAATCTGGCTGCCAGTAACGCTCTGTCGCAACAGGTAGAAGCCCTTGCTATCAAAGAAGGTGATATTCGTCATGCAGTTGCCGAGATTGGTATTTCCGGGAGCGATAGAGGGGGTGGCAGTGTTCAGTCCAATCTCGGTAAAATCTCACTCGATTTTTTCGAGAGAGATAAACGACATGAAGATTCGCGCGTTGTTCTTGATAGAATCAGATCTGCGCTGGGACCAGTATCGGGAGCCGAATTCAAAGTTGAAAAGCAGGAAGAGGGACCACCGACAGGACCACCTGTCAGTGTTGAAATCAGTGGTGATAAAATTTCGACACTCGACCGGCTGGTTACGGAAGCTCGACGCAAAATCAAGGATATTGACGGGCTGGTTGATTTAAAAGATGATTTTTCCAAAGCAAAACCGGAAATTCGTATTGACGTTGATCGGGAAAAGGCCAGTTTGTTAAAACTCTCGACTGCCGAAATTTCGGAAATGGTCAAAGCGGCAATCAGCGGGACAAAATTGGGTGTCTATCGCGAAGGGGAAGACGAATACGACATTATCGCCCGTATGCCCGCTGAACGCCGCTCTTCAGTCGCTGATATTAAAAATCTCCTTATCCCAGCGGCAGATGGCTCACCGGTTCCCCTCTCTACCGTTGCAGAGGTTTCACTTGGTGCAGGTTTTGGTTCGATTCGTCACATTGATCAGAAACGGGTGGTCACTGTTTCGGCTGAAACTTTTGGCCGAAACAGCAACGAAGTTCTTCTGCAGGTACAAGACCGTCTGGCCAGTATGAAACTCCCCTCCGGTTACAAGATTAATTATTCCGGGGAACAAGAAGAACAGCAAAAAGCTTCAGCGTTTTTGTCCAAAGCATTCATTGGCGCTATTCTGTTGATTATGCTGGTTTTGATCACTCAGTTTAACTCCCTCCTGCAGACTTTGATCGTTATGACTTCGGTCCTTTTATCCTTAACAGGAGTGTTTCTTGGCTTGATGATGACTTCGACTCCCTTCGGAATTATAATGACCGGAATCGGGGTTATTTCACTGGCTGGGGTTGTCGTTAATAATGCCATTGTTCTGATTGATTACATCAACCAGTTAATCGCAGAGGGAATGGAGTTAAATGCGGCCCTGATACGTGCCGGAACGGTCCGTTTCCGGCCGGTCTTATTGACTGCAGCAACAACCATCCTCGGGTTGTTGCCGATGGCGATCGGGGTCAATTTTGATTTTAAATCGTTCACCTGGATCATTGGTGGTGAATCGGCAGACTGGTGGGGGCCGATGGCGGTCGCTGTGATTTTTGGTCTGGCATTCGCGACACTCTTGACCCTGATTGTGGTGCCGGTTCTGTATTCCCTGGCCGAGTCTGCAAGGGGACGCTTCTGGCGACAGAAAGGGCAACAGGGTTAACCCTGTTGCTGAGCCTTACCATCCTTTACTTCTCCCTTTAATCAGGTGGTTTTAGGTTTGACAAGGGGGGGCGCTTAAGGTAGAAAAAGGCAACTATTGCTACTCTTATTTTTCCTTAGGTTATACTCAACAACGCTAAGGTATGAAAGGTCACTGGTATGTTCGAGAATGTAAAAACTGCCCCACCAGATCCTATTCTTGGTCTGACCGAAACATTCAAGGCGGATCCCAATCCTGATAAAATCAATCTTTCTGTCGGTGTCTACAAAGACGCAACCGGTAATACTCCGGTCCTTGAGACGGTGAAAGAGGCCGAGCGGCGCATCCTCGAGCAGGAAAATTCAAAAGGCTATCTGCCGATGACTGGTGAGCCTGTCTATTGCGCACAACTTCAGGAGCTGTTGTTCGGTGAAGGTCATGAGATCATTGCCGCTAAGCGTGCGGCTACTGCCCAGTGTCCCGGTGGAACAGGTGCATTACGTGTGGTCGGTGACTATCTGAATACCGTCCACCCCGGTGCCAGCATCTGGTTGAGTGATCCAACCTGGGCCAATCATAATACTATTTTTGAAGCAGCCGGGGTGACGTGTGAGAAATACGCTTACCGTGACCCTGAGACCAATGGTCTCGATTTTGATGCCATGTACGAGTCGATCAAGAAAATTCCGAGGGGTGACGCGATCCTTCTGCATGGTTGCTGTCATAATCCGACCGGAATCGATCCCAATCCTGAGCAATGGGCCAAGGTTGGCGATCTCCTGGCGAAACAGGGGGTTTTACCACTGGTCGATTTTGCCTATCAGGGACTGGCTGACGGTATTGAAGAGGATCGCCAGGGGCTACTGGAATTGACCAAAAAGGTGAAACAGATGCTTATCTGTTCCAGTTTTTCCAAGAACTTCGGTCTTTACCGTGAAAGAACCGGTGCTTTGACAGTGGTTGGGGACGATAAGGAACAGGCCGACACGGTCATGAGTCAGGTCAAACTGAGGATTCGTTATAATTATTCAAATCCACCTTCTCACGGTGGCCAAATCGTTGCGGTTGTTTTGAGTGACAAAGAGCTTAAGGCCAAGTGGATTGAAGAAGTTGCTGATATTCGTAACCGGATCAATGAGATGCGTCATCTGTTTGTCAAAACTCTCAAGCAAAAAGGGGTGCAGCAGGATTTTTCCTCAATCATTGAGCAACGTGGCATGTTCAGTTTCTCAGGTCTGACCAAAGATCAGGTCAATCGGTTGCGTGATGAGTATTCCATTTATATTGTCGGTTCAGGCCGGATCAACGTCGCCGGAATGACTCATGACAACATGGACAGACTCTGCGAAGCGATCAAAGCTGTTCTCTGATTCCCGGTTTTATCAGTTTTAAACGACCCTGTTACAATTCCTGTAGCAGGGTCGTTTTTTCTTGACGGCATAGTTTAACTTTGCTAGAAAATCGATCTCTTTTATTGGGGCGTCGCCAAGCGGTAAGGCACCGGATTTTGATTCCGGCATTCGCAGGTTCGATCCCTGCCGCCCCAGCCAGTTAATACAAAAAGGTCTCGACAGGGATCGAAGCGGAGCGAGCGCTGACTTAATGTCAGAAAAGCGGACAGGAAGTCCGCGTCAGCGAGTGTAGGGGAGCCAACGCAGGAACCGACATGAAGTCGGTGACGAAGTGGGCGATCCCTGCCGCCCCAGCCAGTTAATACAAAAAGATCTCGACAGGGATCGAAGCGAAACGAGCGCTGACTTAATGTCAGAAAAGCGGACAGGAAGTCCGCGTCAGCGAGTGCAGGGGAGCCGACGCAGGAGCCGACATGAAGTCGGTGACGAAGTGGGCGATCCCTGCCGTCCCGGCCATAAAAAAGTATGAGTTATCCTGAGGGATAACGATAAAGAGGATGACGCTTTAGCTTCATCCTCTTTTTTTATTTCTATTACTCTCTGTCGATGCTAGATTAGGTTCGTTGATTAAAGTTTTTCTATTCAACCACTGTGGAGGATCAATGGAACCGATTCGTTTTGCCGATATTTTGTTTATTTTTCTGACCCTGGTGATCACTTTTGCAATTTTATGGATGGTGAATAAACACAAGAACAAAACCAAAGCTACAACAAAAGAAAATCAATCGGCATCCAGTAAGACTGAGTCCCCTGTTACAGAAGAGACGCAACTCTCATGAGATGGGATGGCTCCTCCTTCCCTGAATTTACCCCGGACAACTCTTCATTGCTGCGGCGACATCTGTCGAAAGAGCTATTCGAGCAATTAAAGGGGAGGGTGACCAGCAGTGGCTTTTCTCTCCCCCGGGCGATCTATTCGGGGGTTGTTAATCAAGACAGCAGCATCGGTGTTTATGCGGGTGATGCCGAATCCTATCTCCTGTTCAGCTCCCTGTTTGACCCGATTATTGAAGATTATCACGGTTTTTCCACAACAGACACCCATCGCAGCGATTTGAATCCAGCAACACTGTCTGCCCCGAACCCCGATCCTGCCGGACAATACATCCTTTCAACCCGAATTAGAGTCGGGCGCAATCTGGCCGAAATGCCTTTGGGCCCGGCAATCTCAAGAGAACAGAGAAAATCCGTTGAATCGCAAGTTGCTCGAGCCTTATCCCATTTGGGCGGGGAACTGGCAGGAAGTTATTATCCTTTACTGAATATGGAAGAAGCGGTGCAGAATCGGCTCATTGATGATCACTTTCTATTCAAGACTGGTGATCGATTCCTTGAAGCTGCCGGGTTGAATCGTGACTGGCCCGAGGGGCGGGGAATTTTTCATAATCGGGAAAAAACTTTTCTCGTCTGGGTTAACGAAGAGGATCAATTAAGGATTATATCGATGCAACAAGGGGGAGATATCGAAGCGGTTTTCACCCGATTGGTCACCGCAGTTAAGCAGATAGAAACAACCGTCCCTTTTTTACACGATCCCCGGCTTGGCTATCTAAGCAGTTGTCCTACTAATCTGGGGACAGCGATGCGCGCCAGTGTCCATATCTGTTTACCAAAGCTGGGTTCAGACATGCCAGCTTTGAAAAAAATTGCCGATTCGCATCATCTGCAAATCCGCGGTATTCACGGTGAACATTCGGAAAGCGAGAGCGGGGTGTTTGATATCAGCAATCGGAAACGTTTGGGGATTTCTGAAGTTGAATGTGTTCAGGGTATGTACAATGGAGTTGTCGCTCTCATCAATAAGGAAAAAAATCTGTAGTATCGCTTTGGAAATAGATTCCTGAACGCCCGGTATGCATTGATACCGGGCGTTTCTTTTCAGGTGAAGGTCAATTTACGCTCAAGATCCATTGAGTTTGAAACCCGCTTCGCTTCCCGCATCGAGATCAACCCCTTGTTGCAGAGTTGAATCAGATGTTGATCCATCGATTGCATCTGGTATTGAGCTGTCCCTTTTTCGATGTGGCCTTCAATATCCTCAAGGTTCCCATCCCGAATGCAGGATTGAATGGTCGTTGTTGTACGCATCACCTCAACAACCGGAATGAGGTTTTCGCCGTTTTTCTCTTCAACCAGGCGTAACGAAACTGTTGCGACAAGAATATCTGCCAGTCGTTGTCGGACGATTTCTTGAGAGTCAGGAGGGAAATGGCCAACAATGCGATTTATTGTCGATGCTGCATTCTGGGTGTGCAGGGTTGAGAAGACCAGGTGCCCGGTTTCAGCAGCCTTAACGCAGGCATCAATAGTTTCTAAATCCCTTAATTCACCAACCATGATGACATCAGGATCCATTCTCAACGACGCTTTCAACGCAGAACCAAAGTCGGCTGTATCGATTCCGACTTCACGCTGAATAATACAACTTTTGGCAGCTGAAAACAGGAACTCTATCGGATCTTCAATGGTGATAATATTATATGAATATTTTTCATTAATATGATTAATCATTGAGGCAAGAGTTGTCGATTTGCCATTTCCGGTCGGGCCAGTGACCAGCACGAGGCCATTGGGTGCCTTGACGATTTCTGACAAGACCCGGGGCAATTTCAGTTGTTGAAAATCGCCGATTTCAGGTGGTATGACGCGCATGACAATACCAATATTACCGCGTTGTTTGAAAATGCTGACCCGAAAGCGACCGCTGTTATCTAACGAATAAGAAGCATCAAACTCATTGAAGTCATCCGGGAGGTCCTGCTTGTTGCTCTTCATGATGGTTGCAGCAATGAACTTGGTGTCTTCTGGCTTTAAACTAGCGAGTTTAGAGCGCAAAAGTTGTCCATGGGCGCGAAAAAAAGGTGGATTATCCACTTCAAAATGGACATCGGAAACCCTTTTTGCAAAAGCAATTTCCAGAATCTGATTGAGCGTTTTAATATCCATAAAAATATCCTAGCGCATGATTTCTGTCTGATTGGATCCATCAAGTTGTTTGCGGAATAAAGCATTTTCCATGGCTATTCCTGCCTGGCCAACAAAAAATTCGAGAAAATCGAGTGAAACCTGATTTGCCTGCTGCTGACCAAAGTCGGCATAGGTGATGGTGATAATGCGATCATTGCTTTTAAGGGGCAGCAGCAGAAAAGTTGCATCTTTTGGCGCACCGATTTCGGGATAGATCAGGTCTGCAAAAGTACTATCTTCTGATTTTCCAAGAAAACTCACCCCCGAGTTGATAATTTCATCAAAGGTGGAACCCCTACGTATCGGAATCCGAAATTTCATTGGCGGGGAGGGACCTTGTTCTGTGGCTGAAACGATTCCAATACTGCGCTCCGCAATCATCTCGTTCCTGTCAACAATCAATGTCAATGTCCGTTCAAACAACTCACTGACGAACTGTAAAACCAACAATGAAATATCTGGAGCTTTACGTAATAATCTCAAGCCCGACAAGCTGTTTCGCAGCTTTGCAAACTGCTGGCGACGTTCTTCATTGAAACAACCACGGATATAGACCTGAAAGGTATTGAGGAAATTGATCATATCCCCGGCAAAGGTCTCTTCCCGTTCAGAAAAATAGGGCAGTGGAAAAACGGCCCGGGTGCCATCGTTAAGCGACTGTAAAGAAAATGTGAAATCGAGCGGGGAAGCAAGCTGAATAATAGAGATATGTGGATATTGAGCCATTTTCTGCGAGCGGATATCGATGATTTCACTTCGACTGAATCCTTCAGTGTCGTCCACTGGCCCCCCGAAAACCAGAATAGGCTCTAGGTGTTGAGTGCCACGACATCGTAGACACTTTTTAGTGCCAGGACATCGTGAACTCAACCGAATATTTTAGCGAATTTTGTAATCAAATTCTTCAATCTGAACTTTGTCCAGATAGAGTTTCAACCTTTGTTCTTTGACATCGATAGTAGCCACCACGTATTCGAGCTTTGCTTCC